>CAZRTO010000001.1:0-74264 GCA_964603025.1 uncultured bacterium
GCCTTCCCACGGCATGAAACCTACCAGGACATTTTTGCCCATGGCTATTTCGCCGTTGCTCGTGGTAGAGCCGTCCGCTATTACCTCGCCTTTTTTTACCTTGTCCCCGACATTCACAATAGGCCTCTGATGGAGACAAGTGTTCTGATTGCTCCTCTGGAATTTGACCAGCTTGTAGACATCCGGTTTGGATGAATCCGTCTTTACTGTTATCTCTGTCGCCGTGACCTTTGAGACCACTCCCGAATTTTTCGCCGTGAGAGGGACTTTTGAATCCATCGCGGCCTTTCTTTCAAGACCTGTCCCGACATAAGGCTCTTCTGGATTGATCAGAGGAACGGCCTGACGCTGCATGTTCGATCCCATAAGCGCCCTGTTAGCATCATCATGCTCAAGGAACGGGATCAAAGCGGTCGTGATGCTGAACACCTGCGCCGGATGCACTCCCACATACTCCAGCTCTTCGACCGGAGCCATCACGAACTCCCTTTTGTGCCTTACCGGGACCAGAGAATCCGTTATTCTGCCGTTCTTGTCTGTACGCAGGTCGCACGGACCTATTTTGTGGAGATCTTCCTTGTCAGCGGTCATATAATCCACTTTTTCGGTGATCTTTCCGTTTACCACCTTGAAATAAGGCGTTTCCACAAAACCGTATTTGTTCACTTTTGCATATGTGGCCAGGGAAGCTATGATACCAGCGTTAGGACCTTCGGGCGTTTCTATAGGACATACCCTTCCGTAATGGGAAGGATGGATATCCCTCACCTCGAAACCGGCTCTTTCCCTGGTCAATCCGCCCGGACCGAGAGCGCTCAATCTCCTTTTGTGCGTAAGCTCCGAAAGAGGATTGGTCTGGTCCATGAACTGCGAAAGCTGGCTTGACCCGAAAAACTCTCTGAGCACGGCAACTATCGGTCTTATGTTGATGAGCTGCTGAGGACCTACCTTCTCGCCGCTCTTGATGACCATCTGCTCCCTGATAAGCCTTTCAACCCTGAGAAGCCCTACCCTGAACTGCCTCTGCAAAAGTTCACCGACGGCACGGACCCTTCTGTTGCCGAGATGGTCTATATCGTCAGACAAGCCTTCGCCGCGGTTGAGCTTTACAAGATATCTGACGCTGCCAAGAACGTCGTCCTTGGTCAACACCCTCTTGCTCTCGGAAACGCTTATCCCCAATTTTATGTTCATCTTATGACGGCCTACGCGTCCGAGATCATACCTCTTGCTGTTAAAGAACAGGTTATTGAGATAAACTTCCGCGCCTTCTTTGGTCACGGGATCGCCCGGACGGAGCTTTCTGTAAAGCTCCAGCAGAGCTTCTTCCCTGGATTTGACCGGAGCCTCTTTAAGGGTCTTTCTCTTCAGCTCATTGTCCGCAAGCACTTCGTTTATCTCTTTTTCGCTGCATCCGATGGCCGAAAGGAATTTAGTAACGGCGATCTTCTTTGTCCTGTTGATCCTGGCAAAGACCACGCCGGCCGAATCAACCTCGAACTCGAGCCACGAACCCCGGTCGGGAACAACAGTGGCATAGTAAAGCGGTTTTGCGGTCTTTTCAGGGACTTTCACTTCCCTGAAGTAGACCCCGGAAGACCTGACCAGCTGGCTTACCACTACCCTCTCCGCGCCATTTATTATGAACGTTCCCCTCTCTGTCATGAGAGGAAGATCGCCTATGAACACCTCCTGGACCTTGATCTCGCCGGTCTCGGTGTCTATAAGCTTTGCAGTTACATTTATCGGAGCCTGGTAAGTGACCTCTTTTATAAGGCACTCATCGGCTTCGTATTTAGGCGTTTCGAGCTTGTAAGCCCCCGTGAACTCGAGCTCATACTTACCCCCGTACCCCTTTATTGGAGATATGGCTTTCAGCTCTTCCTTCAGGCCCTCCTTGAGGAACCATTCGAAAGAATCCTTCTGCATCTCCAAAAGATCGGGCGCTTCGAGTTCAGGCCTGGTCGAACCGTAAGGATTAATCCTTTTATTTGATCTCAACTGTGCCACCCTGCTCCTCTAATTTTTTCTTTATTTCCTCGGCTTCCGCTTTCTTGATCTTGGACTTGACCGGCTTAGGGGCTGAGTCTACCAGGTCTTTCGCTTCTTTAAGAGCCAGGCCCGTTATCTCCCTTACTACCTTCAGGACCTGTATCTTTTTATCTCCAGCGGAGATCAGTACAACGTCAACCTCGTCCTTTACCTCTTCGGCCGGAGCTCCCGCTGCCGCCGCACCGCCTGCCGCTATCGCGACCGGAGCTGCTGCCACAACGCCGAACTTATCCTCCAAAGATTTCACCAGATCGGCCAATTCCAACACTGTCAAACCTTCTATGGACCCCATTATTTCCGCTATCTTCGACATTTCTAACTACACCCCCTTCTTTTTTGAAATTTCGTTCAATGCGTACACTAGTTTTCTCAAAGGACCCTGAAGCACGTTCACCAGCGAAGTAAGAGGGGATTTTATCCCGCCTACCGCCTTGGCGATAAGTACTTCTCTGGATGGCAGCATGGCCAATTTTTTGACCTCGGCAGGTTCCATGAACCGGCCGTCCATTATCGCCCCTTTTACGGACGGCTTCTCGTTCTCTTTGGCAAAAGTGACAAGTATTTTCGCTGGAGCCACAACATCCCCGTAACCGAATATTATCGAAGAAGGCCCGTTCAGCACTTCCTTGACCCTCTCCTGACCTTCTTCGGAAATAGCGCGCCAGGCAAGAGTGTTCTTCACGACATTGTACTGGGCGTTGACATCAAAGAGCTTGTTCCTGAGGGTCGTTATCTGCGCAACGGTCAGTCCCTGATGGTCCGTAAGGATCATGATATTGCTTTTGCTCTTCTTGTCCTTTATGGAATCGATAGCTTCCGTTTTTTCTCTTTTATATACCCGTTCTGCCATTTTTTTCTCCAAATTCTATTTCAGGATCTTGGAAATGTTCAGCCCTATGCCCGGCCCCATAGTTGCCGATACCGTAGCGGTCTTTATAAGATTGCCTTTGAGCCCGTGAGGCTTGAGCTTATTAACTGCTTCGATGGCAGATACTATGTTCTTTTCGATATCACCCTCGGAAAAAGATATTTTGCCGATGCCGATATGAACATTGGATGTTTTATCCTGTTTGAACTCGACCTTTCCGGCCTTGAACTCCTTAACGGCCTTGGCGACATCCGTAACAACAGTCCCGGACTTAGGGTTCGGCATCAGACCTTTTGTTCCCAGCACCTTGCCCAGCTTGCCGACAGCGGGCATCATATCCGGGGTGGCAAGCGCCAGATCGAAATCCAGCCAGCCTCCTGATATCTTTTGTATAACATCATCGGAACCTACATGGTCCGCGCCCGCAGCCTGAGCTTCGGCAGCCTTATCCCCTTTCGCGAAAACAAGCAGCTTGATCTTCTTTCCCGTGCCTGCAGGAAGAGATACCGTTCCCCTTACGTTCTGATCGCTTTTTTTCGGATCAGTGGTCAGACGGAGCGCCAGATCGATCGTCTCATCAAATTTAGCGGCCGATGTTTGTTTCAAAAGCTTTGCCGCTTCGGATGCCGTATATTTCACCGAACCACCCACCAACTTCGCCTTTTCAGCGTATTTTTTACTGGTCGTCATCCTTTTATCTCAACCCCCATGTTCCTTGCCGTTCCGGCTATTATGTTGCAAGCCGCATCGATATCCCTGGCATTTAAGTCCGGCAGCTTTTCTTTTGCGATCGTTTCCAGCTGCGCTCTTGTGATACTGCCGACCTTAGTCTTGTTCGGCTCGCTCGAACCTTTTTCCAGTCCGGCCGCTTTCTTTATGAGCACTCCCGCCGGAGGGGTCTTAAGGACAAAAGTGAAGGACCTGTCCTCGTATATGGATATCTCGACAGGGATTATAGTATCGCCCTTGTCCGAGGTCTTGGCGTTATATGCTTTACAGAACTCCATTATGTTGACGCCGTGCTGACCCAGGGCCGGACCGATCGGAGGAGCGGGATTGGCCTTGCCGGCCGGGATCTGCAGTTTTACCATGGTCAGGAGTTTTTTAGCCATTTTTTATACCACCTTTTCAACACGGTCGAAATCGACTTCCACCGATGTATCCCTTCCAAAAATATTTATCATCGCCTTGAGCTTGGATTTTGTGGGATTGATCTCAGATACGGAACCCGTATATCCCCTGAAGGAACCGCTTATGATCCTGACAGGCTCTCCCACCGAGAACTCAACGGTTATTTCCTTCTCTTTTATGCCCAGCTGCTTAAGTACCCTCTGCATCTCTCTGTCAGTGACCGGGACCGGGGATGTTTTTCCACCGATGAATCTGGCGACTCCGGCGGTACTGCGTATCTTGTACCATGTATCCTCGTCCAGGATCATTTCCACGAACACATACCCGGGGTACATTTTGCGCTTCCGCTCTACCCGTTTATCGCCTTTTATCTCAATGGTCTCCTCTTCCGGCACCAAAACCCTCAATATACGGTCTTTGAGCCCGAGCTCTTCGACCGTGTTGTCTATACGGCTCTTAACCCTGTCCTCCTGACCGGTCAGGGTCTGGACTATATACCATTTCGGCTCGCCTTTTACCTCAGGGACCGCCAGATCGGAAACGTCTTGCGCCACGGGCTCTTCCTGTGCCTGCACAGACCGCTCAGGCTCTGTCTCCGCTTCAACCGGCACTGGCATAGGTTCCTGAGAAGAGGGTTCGGAAGTTGCTACCTCTTCAGGAACGACCTCTGCCTGAACAGAAGGTTCCTCGACCTGCTCATGCACCACAGCCTCCGGTATATCCTGAGTGACCTCTGTCTGCTCTGCCTGTTTTGTCAAATCTTCCATCTTTTATATGCCACCCTTAAAGAAAAGGGACGCGAACTGGAACAGCTTTTCGAAACCAAAATCTATAAGCATCGCGTAGAACGCCGACGCAAGCACAATGACAAGCACGATCACCGTCGCCGAGAACACAAATCGCTTATCCGGCCAGACGACTTTTTTGAACTCGATCAAAACTTCCTTCAAAAAAGTCCTGGTCTTCTCGACTATCCCCGCGGCCTTGATCATTTCCATCTGCGTACCCGCCTTCAAATCCCGACCTTAAACAGGTGGGACAGGAATCGAACCTGCAACCTGCGGTTTTGGAGACCGCTGCTCTGCCAGTTGAGCTACCCACCTAAACCCGAAAGCAAAAAATCCCCCTCACCTTCAATTATCAGCTAAACAGGAATTGCCTTGGTGGGCACTTCTGCGCGCAAGAGCTATTTTTCTTCTTTATGAGGCGTCCTCTTCCTGCAAGCATAACAATACTTCTTCAGCGTGATCTTTTCAGATCCAGGCTTTTTATTCCTGGTGCTGGCGTAATTCTTCCTTTTACAGACGGAACATGACAAAGTAATTATTTCTCTCATATCGAACGCAAAATTCTCCCCACACCAATTTTATTTGGGTTTTGGGAACTTCTCTACCCAATAAATGAACTGATCCGACTCGAACATTAGTATTCTACAACGCCATGATACAGGTTGTCAACCGCTGAAATGCCCTTTATAATTGATTGAAATGAGCGGCGACCTGGAATATCTCATAGGCCTTACCGGCCTCAACGCTTCCGGCAAAGGAACTGCGGCGGAACTCCTAAAAAAAAGAGGGTTCTCGTATTATTCACTTTCGGACATGGTAAGACAGTATGCTGCAGAAAAGGGAATGGACCATACAAGAGAAAGCCTGATATATTGCGGCAATGAGCTGCGCAAGGATTTTGGCCCCGGCGTGCTTGCGGAAAGGACCCTGGAAAAGATCTCATCGGAACATCCCCGCAGGGCCGTAGTGGACAGTATAAGGAATATATATGAAATAGGATCCCTGCGGAAAAATAAAGGGTTCAAACTGATCGCCATAGACGCCCCCGCGGCTGTCAGGTTCGAACGATCGAAAAAACGGGGACGCATCGGCTTTGAAACTTCTCTGGAAGATTTCATCAAAGTGGAAAAGAAAGAGAACTCCCTTGATCCGCAAAAACAGCAGCTTTTCAAATGCCTGGAACTGGCGGATTTTGTCATAGACAATTCCGGGGATATCTCAAGCCTGGAGAGGGAAATAGAAAACATCCTGAACAAGATCGCGCCTACCTGCCAAAAATGACCTTATTCACGGCCTCCGCGAGTCCCTTCTCATCCGGAACAGTGTAGTATATCCCGGCCAGTGTTATATCCCGGCCAGGAATATATCCGCTTCTAACTTCTCCCGTCTTATAGATGGAGGGAACCCTCATCGATATCTTTATCATTTCGGACACATCCAGGTTCGTGCCGATCCCTGACGCGGTTTCCATAAGCATATGAGGAAAACGGACAAAATTCCTTGGGGAGCCCAGCTGCTGCGCGACGGCTTTGAAGAATCTGTGCTGCCTGTCTATCCTGCCCCAGTCGCTTGACCTGTCATGCCTGAAGCGCACATACCCCATAGCCTGATATCCGGACAACCTCTGGGGCCCCGGTCTTAGATGAACGTGCAATCCGGACGCGTAATCATCGTAATGCAGCGGCTTTTCAACATCAAGAGTGACCCCTCCGAGCTCATCAATAAGCTTAACGAACATCGGGAAATTCAGCTGGATGTACTTCTTTACCGGCACGTTCAAAAGCGCGGAAACGGTCTCGCAAGAGAGCTCAGGCCCTCCGTAAACATGCGCATGATTGATCTTGTCCCGTCCGTGGCCGGGGATATCCACCATGAGGTCCCTGGGTATGGCAAGAATGCCGATCCTGTTGCGGGAATAATCGATTCTCACCAGATTGATCGAATCGGACCTGGCATCGAACCCTTCCGGAGAATCTATTCCCATGACCAGAATGTCGATATAATCGCGGGGAAATATAAGGCCTACGCGGAGGCCCATAAAAAGCCCCAAAGATACCAGTATTGAAACGGCCAGGACCCGGATATGCGGATTGATCTTCATTTGTGGAAAATATCAGCCCTCTACAAGCCACTTCTCTTCTTTTTTGAACCATTCCGACGGCGAGCTCAAATAAAGGTGCGTGTCCTGAAGTATCTCATAATGCTCATTCTCTTCCCTGGCAAGAAAATCAAAGAGTTTTTTCGCGTCTTCATTGTCAGTATTGGCGGATATGTTCCTGTAAAAATTATGCCCTTGTTTTTCCATGTCCATTGAGATCTCATAGACCCTTATCAGGTCCTGGTCGTTTCCCGAAAGTTTGTCCAGGGAATCTTTTATATTCCTCAATATCTCAGACCTCAGTTTTGAGCTCCAAAGCTCCCCTTCGGCAAAAGAGGCCGTGTAACGCTTTCCGCCCGTCAGCCCGGCATAAAAGTCCTCAATGGTTTTTTTGTGCAAAAGTTCTTTTTCGGCTATCGCTCTCAGGGTCGAAGCGCCCAATGGATTGGAAGCTCTCTCGGCGGCTTTTATATATATGGAATAGCCCTCTTCCTCCATCTCGATGGCGGCGGCGGCAGCTTTGGCCAGATCTTCATGTATGAATTTCATGTTAAGCCGATTATACCACATTGCCTACGGTCCAGCCCGTCGACCACGCGGCCTGAAGGTTGAACCCGCCGGTCTTGCCTATCACGTCAAGGACCTCTCCGGCAAAATAGAGCCCTTTGAGGAACTTTGATTCAAGGGTCTTGTTGTCAATCTCTTTCAGGTCCACGCCTCCGTCGGTCGCGACGGACTTGTTTATGTTCACGTATTTAGAGACCTTGAACTCAAGAGATGTCATTTGTCTTGCGAGGCTCTCTCGCTCCTGCCTTGATATCTGGGAAACTTTCCTGTCGGGCGGTATCCCGCACATTTCAAGCAACACCGGAGGAAGGCTTTTTGGCAGTATCTCGCAAAGCAGTCCGCCCGCGTTCCTGGCGGGGAATTGCTTGATAAGGTCACGGATCAACAGGTCGGCCGATCCCTCATCTTTGCCCGGCAGGAAATTGACCGAAACCTTAAGGCCGCTCATCTGTGATTT
Source organism: uncultured bacterium (assembly GCA_964603025.1). Taxonomy (GTDB): domain Bacteria; phylum Margulisbacteria; class WOR-1; order JAKLHX01; family JAKLHX01; genus CALFCX01. The sequence continues at coordinate 7,962 of CAZRTO010000001.1, forward strand.
TGACACCACAAGGCTCGCATTTATCATCAAGGGCCCTGTCAGACCGAACTGCGCGAACAGGATGCTTCCGGTCTCTTTATAAAGAAGTCCGCTCTGGTTGATGAACGAAACCTCCGCCTCGACCGTCAAGCCGCTTAATCTTCCGCAGATCTCGGGGTCCTCTATCTCAAAAGGATAAAGGGCTTTTTGTGGAGAGATTATTTCATGGCCCGCGGATCTCGCAAGAATATAACCGTCACCGCTTGAGCCTGTCTTTTGATGCGTCTTTCCCCCGGTGGCAATAAGTACCGCCCGGCCGTAAAATGGCCCTTTCAGGGTGTCAACCCCCTTAACGGAGCCGTTGTCACTAATGATGGAAGAGACCTGACAGTCGTACACGATCTCGACCCGTAGTTCGGAAAGCCTGCCAAGCAAAACATCAAGTATCTCTTTGGCCTTGTTGCTTTTGGGAAAGACCTTCTTGCCGGGCTCAAGCTTGAACTTGACGCCTCTTTTCTCGAAAAATTCTATCGTGTCTGAATTTGAATAATTATGGAGCATGCTGAGCATGAAGAATGGATTTTTCATGTAATTGGCCGCGAAAGCTTTAAGATCGGTCTCGGCATTGGTCACGTTACAGCGCCCGTTGCCGCAAAGAAGCAGTTTTCTGCCGGCAGAGGGTCCTTTTTCAAGGATAATGACCTTCTTCCCTCTTTCGGCTGCCCTGATCGCCGCGGTCATTCCGGCCGGACCGGCCCCTACTATGACAAGATCGTAATTGGACATCAGTCCGGCACCACCCCGTATTTTTTGAGTTCCGCGCAAAACCTGCTTAGAGGCAGCCCGACCACGTTGAAGTAATCTCCTGCTATTCCCTCCACCAGCAAAGCCCCTTTCCCCTGTACCGCGAACGCGCCGGCCTTATCCATGGGCTCTCCCGTTCCGACGTACCATTTTATCTCCGCGGGAGACAGTTCTCTTATCTTCACCGAGGTCCTTACGGAGAACGAGGAACTCTTTCCAGTAACAGTATCAAGCACGGCCACCGAAGTCATGACGATCACGTTCTTGCCGCTGATTCTCCTGAGCATTTTTTCTGCGGCTCCTGGGCCTGACGGTTTGCCGAGCATCCGCCCCGAGCAGAAAACCTCGGTATCCGCTGATATTATAATAGCGCCTGGATATTTTGCGGCTATAGATCGAGCTTTTAGAATGGCCAGTTTTTTAAGGCCGGCCGGAGAATGAGGTATCCTTTGGGCTTTTTCGTCCAGCGCGTGATCGGCGAACCTTATGCGGCCCCCATAGATCCCGGAGATCATTTCTTTTCTTCTAGGCGATGAAGTGGCAAATACAGCTTTTTTCCTGGCCATATGAATGTCAGCCCCCGTATCTGTTCATGAAGGCTATATCTTGGTGCGGCAGCCGCGCAGGCCTTTCCTTTTCGGCGGACACCTGTTTGTCCGACAATACAGGATCCATGGACGATGAATGTTTTCCGACTATTATCAGGGTTATGAGCCTGAAATTATCCGGTATAGCGAGTGCTGCTTTGGCCTTTGCCTCATCAAATCCCGCTATGGGATGCGCCACAAGCCCCATTTCTGTCGCTCTCAAAATAAGGAAGGCGGCTGATAGTCCCGAATCAAAAAGGTAGTATTCCCGTCCCTTTATGACGCAATCATCGTTCCTGTCGCAGAGAACGGCAATGATCATCGAGGCGTTCCTGGCCCATTCATTCCCCGCAGAAAAAACCCCGGACAAACCGGAAAGTGCGGAAGCATCATGAACAAAAACGTATCTCCACGGTTGATTATTGAAACAGGAAGGGGCCAGAGAAGCGGCAGAGATAAGCGCTTGAAGAGTTTCGCCGGTAATGGCAGTCCTCTCAAGGGAGCGGTATGCCCTCCGTTGATCTATAGCGTCCCTTACTGTCACGCTTTCTTGCCTTTCAGCCTTCGGACCAGTTTTTCAGCTTCGATAACGACAAACCCCGCAAAACTTATCAGAACTATCTCGGCCCAGGCCAGCGGGCTTATCGGCCCGGTACCGAACATGGTGTTCATGACTGGCAGATAAGTGATAAGCGCTTGAGCCCCCACCATCAGGAATATGCCGATGAAGACTGTGCCGTTGGAAAAGAATCCTATGGAAAACGGGGACTTCTGGAACGACCGGCTGTTCAAAAGGTAGAAGACCTTCCCGATCACCAGCACGTTCAGGGCTATCGTACGCAGAACAGGTATGTCCATATCATATCTGAAGCCGACGATAAAATACATCAGATATACGCTCCCAACAAGCAGGAGGGTGGAAACTACGGTCCTCATCGTGATATCAGGGGTGAAGATCGGGAGCCTGGAATCGTTGGGAGGGCGGAACATTATGTTCTCTTCTTTGGGCTCAAAAGCAAGCGGCATGCCCAAAAATATCGCGGTCATCATATTGCTCCACAATATCTGAAGCGGTGATATAGGGAGCGGCATGTTAAGTACTATGGCCACCATAAGGATCAAGCCTTCCGCCGCGTTCGTCGGAATTGTCCAGGCAATGAATTTCCTCAGGTTGTCGAACACGCCCCTCCCCTCCTCGACCGCGGCTTCTATGGAAGCAAAATTGTCGTCCGTAAGCACCATTTCGGCGGCTTCCTTGGCCACTTCCGTGCCGTCGCGCCCCATGGCTATTCCGATATTGGCCTGTTTGAGAGCCGGAGCATCGTTCACTCCGTCCCCTGTCATCGCGACCACATGTCCTTTTTTCTGAAGGGCTTTTACGATATGCAGCTTTTGTTCAGGGGATACCCTTGCGAACACGGATGTCATTTCGGCTCTTTCCGGGAATTCCATGTCGCTCCATCCGGCTATCTCAGTGCCGGTGGCGGCCTTGATTTCATCCGGGTCTTTTTCGAAACCGGCTTTGAGGCCCATCATTTTAGCGATGGCCCTTGCTGTTTCAATATGGTCCCCGGTGATCATTTTTACGATAATTCCGGCGTTGTGGCAGGATTGGATGGCCTTTACAGCTTCTTCACGCGGAGGATCGATCATCGCCTGGAACCCCAGAAAAACAAGGTCAGACTTAATATCCTCATGATCTATCGCCCTCTTGTCGCCGGGAAACGGCTTTTTAGCCATCGCGATAACACGGAATCCTTTTCTTGCGAGGGTTTCGGCGGCCGCTAAAAATCCGGCGGCATCCATTACCTCTGACCCGACAGCGGATGAACATCTGGGAATTATGGCTTCGACAGACCCCTTGATATAGGCAACAGCGCCTTCCGTTCCGCTGTATGAATGCAGCGTCGCCATATACCTGTTCTCAGATTCAAAAGGAATGACATCTATCCTTGCCGCCCTCTCTGTCAATGCTTCTCTTTCCATGATCCCGGATTTTTCTGCCGACACCAGAAGCGCTCCTTCGGTCGGATCGCCGTGAACCGAATATACGCCTTCTTTTTCGGAAAGCCTTGAGTCATTGCACAAAGCACCGCAGGCAAGGCACTCCTCAAGCGCGGGATCCTCCTTATAGTCGACTTCGCGTTCTTCGTCAAATATCTTGCCGGCCGGAATATATCCCACCCCGGAAACCGTATAGGTCTTGTTGCCGGCAAATATCTTTTGCACGGTCATTTTGTTCTCGGTAAGCGTCCCGGTCTTGTCCGAACAGATCACGGTCGTGCTCCCTAGCGTTTCCACCGCAGGAAGCCTCCTTATTATGGCCTTGCGCGCGGCCATGCGGGATACTCCTATGGCAAGGATGATAGTTACCGCGGCGGGAAGCCCTTCGGGTATAGCGCCGACCGCAAGGGCCACTACTGCCATGAAGGATTCAAAGACCGGTTTGGAATACACAAAGGAACCCATAAAGAACGTGAATACCGAAACGCCTATTATCGCCCAAAGGAGCGTCTTGCTGAACCTGGTGATCTTGGCCGTCAGTGGTGTTTCAAGCGTTTCCGAACTTTCCACCAGGTCTGATATCCTTCCCACCTCCGTTGCGTTCCCTGTAGCTGTGACCACAGCCTTACCTGATCCATGCGTTATCAGCGTGGAAGCATAAGCCATGCAATGCCTGTCGCCAAGAACGGCATTTTCTTTAACGGGGGCCGGGGCCTTTTCCACTGAAAGGGATTCGCCGGTCAGCACGGATTCATTTATTTTGAGATCTTTGGCGGTTATTATCCTCATATCCGCGGACACTTTGTCTCCCGATGTAAGAACGATTATGTCCCCCGGAACGAGATCTTCGGAATTCACCGTATGCTTTGCTCCGTCCCTTATCACCGTCGCCTGCGAGATCATCGTCTTGGCCAGCGCCGCCAGCGCGTTCACCGCTTTTGATTCCTGCATATATCCTATAACGGCATTGACGAACACCACCCCGAAGATCACCGAAGAGTCTATGAAGTGCTGCATGAACAGGGTCGCCGTGCCGGCGGCGATGAGCGTGTATATCATCGGCTGGTTGAACTGGGAAAGGAACATGAGGATCGGGCTGTGCTGCTTCTTTTTCCTTATTATGTTAGGGCCGTGTTTCTCTTTTCTCTCAAAAGCCTCCTTTTCCGAAAGGCCTTTTTCGGGGTCCACATTCAGGTCGCCCAGCGCCTTGACCACATCGATATAGTGCCATGCCGATCCTGATATAAGAGATCTCTCAGTCATGAGATTATTTACCTATAAGAAAAAAGTCAAGGCCCGTCGTCTCGTCCACGACAACTTCACGGTGATATGCGATCATGATGAAGTTGCTTACATCATCTGTGTAAGGCTCACTATTTATCAATCCTCCGGTTGCCTCAAACGACGCGGGGAAATCCGTAGACGTAGAAAAATCCACGACTACATTGTAAGATCCGGGCTTAACGTTCAGGACCTCAAAAATCCCCGAGGAATTTGAGGTCAATACAAAGGATTCCGGACCTGTGATAGTCACGGTCGCGGCTCGGGCAACAATATTCGTTGTGCTGCCATTGACCTTCCTAAAATATGTCATTCCGTTTATATGGCCTGTTGTAGCTCCGGAAGTCCTGCAGCCGTATGAAGACAGAAGAATAGAAAAGAACAATAGAGACAATATGGTCGCTCTTAGCTTCATTTCTCTCTCCTTTCTAAATTCTCGGATTTCTGTCTGGGGTGGTCGACCGGACTCGAACCGGCAGCCTTCAGGGCCACAACCTGATGCTCTAACCAAATTGAGCTACGACCACCATGCGCAAGGCGCCCTTGCTCCTTACTACTCACTCCTTAAGGAATAAGGAGCAAGGAGTAAGTGTTCAATTCCGCTTTGCGGAATTGAACCGTCCCCGGGGCGAATCGAACGCCCAACCTACAGCTTAGAAGGCTGTTGCTCTATCCAATTGAGCTACGGGGACACAATTGAAAGAGCGGGCGATGGGATTCGAACCCACGACCCCCTGCTTGGAAGGCAGGAGCTCTACCGCTGAGCTACACCCGCATCTAGCTAATGGCTTATAGCTTATGGCTTATAGCCGGAAGATCATCGTCTATTATATTAGCTATATGCTATACGCCATTAGCCATAAGCCAAATCGGGGTGAGCCGATTCGAACGGCCGACCTCTCGCACCCCAAGCGAGTGCGCTAACCAAACTGCGCCACACCCCGTGAACGCCTTCGGCGTTAAGGAACAAGGAGCAAGGAATAAGGAGTAAGAACAAAATCAAATACTCCTATTCAGCATTCCAACGCCTAAGCTATCATTAACAAGTATAACATGAGGATATTGGGTGGGATCATAGAATCGGGGAGACAGGATTTGAACCTGCGGCCCCTTGCTCCCAAAGCAAGTGCTCTACCAAGCTGAGCTACTCCCCGTCATCTGAACCTGCGGCTCTCCCGCCAAAGGCGGGATGCTCTACCAAGCTGAGCTACTCCCCGTCATCTGAACCTGCGGCTCTCCCGCCAAAGGCGGGATGCTCTACCAAGCTGAGCTACTCCCCGAAATAAAAAACCGCGCTCTCATTATAACACGCGGTTTTTTATGCTTACTGTTACTGGGCAAAATTATCTCAGAGAAACCCTCATTACAGGATATTTATCCGCAGATGACACATCAAAGATAAGCTTGTCAGGAACCGCCTCTTCCGGCATTACGAACACGTAAGCTGTCTGGAACGTTTCTGCCGGCATGAGCTCCTTTATGTCATCATTATCCGCCCAGTTTACCGGATTCTTTGCTATATTCTCCATGTAGTACACCCGGTTGGCATCGATCACCATCACCCTGTGATAGTCTCCGCCATACACAGCAGTGAAAGGATCTTTGTTCTTTATCTCTACTGTTACAACATAGAATATCGTACCCGCCGGAGGCATGCCGCCCCTTGGATCGGAATTCTTTTTTTCAGCTTTGAGCACCCTAAACGCGGTGTGTCCGTTGTTCAACCAGGTGTCTACCGGACCTTCCAGCTCGGACAACTGAACGGCGGCTTTCCCCTTTGGGGCCGCTTTTGCCTGCTGCGCTTGATTACGCTGTATGTTCTGCCAATGCCTGACGACCCTTTGTTTTTCCGCCCGCAGAGCCCTGACGCGGGCTGAGTTCCCCTGAGCTCTGGCTGATGCTATCTGCGAGTCCAGCGTCTGGAGCCGGGCCCTTACTTCCGCCTGCGTGGACGGCAGCGGCGCGGCCGGCGTCTTGGCCGCAGGAGCGGCCGCCGGAGCCTTACCGCCTTTTTGTATGCTCTGCCAATGCCTGACGACCCTTTGTTTTTCCGCCTGCAGAGCCTTAACGCGGGCTGAGTTCCCCTGAGCTCTGGCTGATGCTATCTGCGAGTCCAGCGTCTGGAGCCGGGCCCTTACTTCCGCCTGCGTGGACGGCAGCGGCGCGGCCGGCGTCTTGGCCGCAGGAGCGGCCGCCGGAGCCTTACCGCCCTGCTGTATGGCCTTCCATCTGTTCAAGGTCCTTTGTTTTTCTGCCTGAAGCTCCTTGACCTTTGCGGTATTGCCCTGCGCCCTGTTAAAAGTGATCTTTGCATCCAAAAGCTTGATGTAGTCGGCAACTTCCTGCTGCGTAGGCTGTTTTGTCTGGGCTGAAACGGAGGCTATCATAAAGAGAGATAGTATTAGCGCCGCGGCAACACCTTTCGGGTCGTTTTTCTTTAACATCTTTTCGTGCCTCCTCGCATGCCAGGGATTATAAAGGATGTTGTAAATATAGCAAAGAGAGCTGTATAAATCAACACTTGCCTTTACATGCTTCTATCGGCTTAAAGGCGGGAAAAATTGCATCAAATAATCAGAAGAAATCGGGGCGGCGGGATTTGAACCCACGACCTTTCGGTCCCGAACCGAACGCTCTACCAAGCTGAGCCACGCCCCGTTGTTAAAGTATCGATCTCAAAAAGAAGGGATATTATACGAAAATTTCTTATAACCCGCCGGCACTTCGAACAATGAATCCGGCTGATCACCGAACTTTACGTTGCTAAGTTCCATTGACCACTTGCCGTCGACGGAAGACGTTTTCACGGGCATCTGCATCCCCGAAGCCAGCCACTGATATATGGAATCCGTACGCCCCTCGGTCTTATATGAAACTTTATACTTGTCCGCCTTTATGCCGTTCACGGTCTCGGTCCCGAGCTTTTCCCTTTTTACCTCGTTGTCCATCTTCTGCACCATGCCCCTGGCCGAGTCCTCCGTAAAAGCCTGTTCCATATACATCTTTTGTTCAGGCATAAGTATCCAAACGGTCTTTTTGTCCATTCTTGATATGGTGACCGCCTGAGGATTTTCCATCCTGAATTTATCTCCGGCAAAGAACATCTTGCCTTTGAAAGAAGCGCCGCCCGATCTGCTGATGATCTCAGCCGAGAACTGCCTGTTGGCAGCCGTGGAGGAACATCCCGATATTATCACCGCGGAAATAATGACAAGACATGCCGCCCAAACCGTTCTTTTGATCATCTGCTCTCTCCTTTCGATGGATACTTCATTATATCATCCGCAGGAGCTTTTTCAGCCTGCGGAAAGCCTGCCCCCTGTGAGACAAAAGGTTCTTTTGCCTTTCGGTCATCTGAGCAAAAGTCTTTGAATGTCCCGAAGGGATGAATACCGGATCATACCCGAACCCGCCGTCCCCCTGCATTTTAGAAGCGATCTTTCCGCGGCAGGCGCCTTTTACAATGATACACTTGCCCTTTGGATCGGCGAACGCCACAAAACATTGGAAGGCAGCCCCTCTGTCGCGCGACGGGACCGAGGCCATCACATCGAGCAGCTTCGCGCATAATCTTTCGGAGGTAACCGGAGGCCTTACGAACCTGGCGGACCTGACGCCCGGAGCCCCTTTCAAGGCTTTTACGCAAAGCCCCGAATCGTCAGAAACTGAAATGAGCCCGAACTTTTTAGCAGCGGCTTTTGCCTTTTTGGCCGCATTGCCGGCAAAAGTTGGCAGATCTTCTTTGACGCAAAGCCTCCCCTTTATGTCATCAAGAGACAATATCTTCAGGCCCTTGAGATCGAGCATCTTTTTTATCTCGCGGACCTTGTGCCTGTTGTTAGTTGCCAGCAGTATCTCTCTTAAGCGCACGATAAGCTATGTCTTTCCTGAAGTGCATATCATCAAATTTTATATTGGAAACGGCACTGTATGCTGTATCCACCGCCTCTTTGACCGAGCTGCCCAGTCCGGTAACGCCAAGCACCCTGCCGCCGGAAGTGACCACATTGCAGCCGGCCAGGGATGTTCCCGCGTGAAAAATGACGGCGCCTGGCACTTTTCCGGCTTTGTCCAAACCTTCGATCAAATAGCCTGTCTTATATTTACCCGGATATCCGCCGGAAGCCATCACAACGCAGGCGGCACAGCGGCTGTCCCATTCAATGGCCTTGCCTTCAAGACGCCCATCTATGACCGCTTCCATTATTTCCACGAGATCTGTCTTTAATCTTGGTAGCACAGCCTGTGTCTCGGGGTCTCCGAAACGGGCGTTATATTCCAGCACCTTTGGCCCTGCGGGTGTGACCATTATCCCCGCGTAAAGAACACCTTTATAAGGGCTGTCCTCTTTTCGCATGGCGCTTATGGTCGGCTCGAGTATTTCCTTTTGTACGCGGGAGAGCAGCTCCTTTGTCACTACAGGCGCCGGACTGTAAGCTCCCATTCCTCCGGTATTTGGCCCTTTGTCCCCATCAAACACCCTTTTGTGGTCCTGTGAAGATTCCATGGGGACAATTGTCTTCCCATCGGTGAAACACAGTATCGAAGCTTCTTCCCCTTCAAGGAATTCTTCCACTATCATTCTCCTCCTTGACGCGGCAAAAGCATTGCCCTCCATTATCTCCTTAACGGCTGGCTCCGCCTCCTCAAAACTGGACACGATAAAAACCCCTTTGCCTGCGGCCAGCCCGTCTGCTTTTATGACAACCGGGTATTTTACGTTCCTCAGGTGCTTAACAGCTTCGTCCCTGTTATCAAATTCCTCATATCCGGCCGTGGGAATGCCGTATTTTTTCATGAGCTCCTTTGAGAATATCTTGCTGCTCTCTATGCGGGCGGCCTTTTCGGACGGCCCGAATATCCTGAGCCCTTTTTTCTCAAAGGCATCCACTATCCCCTCGGCCAGAAAGGCTTCCGGACCTACAACCGTCAGCCCGATATCTTGCCTTGACGCGAAATCCGCAAGATCATCAACGGTGTCTGCGTGCACAAGTTCGGCATACTCCGCTATTCCGGCGTTGCCTGGGGAACAATAAAGGCGTTCGCATTTTTTGCTCTGCCTTATCTTCCAGCATAAAGCCGCTTCCCGTCCGCCTCCACCGATCACAAGTATCTTCATGGCTGCTGCGCCCTCCTTATATCGACGATCTGAGCCTGCGGCAGGACGAAACCGTCCCACTCATTGACCGAAAGGTTATAAGCGATATCGACAAATGATCCTTTGTGTATCTCGTCAGCCAGACTTCCGAGACCAAAACCTATCGCATCCAGCAAAGTGCCGCCCCGCGATAGTTTAAGTTTGATATGGGCCCCTTTCGTGCCAACCTTGCCGCACGAGGAAACTTTCATTCCTTTGGTCATGAAAACCGGGTTGGGATTTCCCTGGCCGAACGGCGCGAGACGTTCGATCTCTCTTGCGAATTCGCACGACAGCTCCTCAGGCGCCGATTCCACGTCTATCCTTGTCTTGGGGACCAGTTCGTCAAAGGTGAACGCGCCTTCTATCTCCTTTGAAAGCCTGGCCCTCAGCTCTTCTATGGACCCTGAGGGCATTTCGAATCCTGCGGCATCTTTGTGCCCGCCGAAATCGGAGAATATGTCCTTGCATGAGAGCAAAAGCTTGTAGACATCAAAACCCTCTATGCTTCTGGCGGACCCCCTGCATACCCGTCCGGTATCGCTTATCAATATCGCAGGACGGTTGTATTTTTCGGAGATCCTGGATGCTACTATACCGATCACGCCGGGATGCCAGTTCTTGCCGGACAGCATTATAAGCTTTGTATTCTCCGGATCGGTGATTCTTGAGAAAACATCCTCTCCTATAAGGGTGCCGATCTGCTGCCTTTGGGAATTTACCAGATTTATCTCATCGGCTATCGATTTGGCTTTTTTGGGATCATCCTCAAGCAGCAACTTCAGGCTGAGCTCGGCATGTTTGAGCCTGCCGGGAGCGTTCAGTCTCGGAGCCAGCATAAAAGATATGTTCCTGGCGGTCACATCGCCGGATATCCTTGCGGAGTTGAAAAGGTGTTTTACTCCGGCGCGTTTTTTTTCGTTTAGCAGACATATGCCGGAAACGGCAAGTATCCTGTTCTCCCCGGTCAAAGGCACGACATCAGCTATTGTGCCCAGCGCGGCAAGGTCCAGGAACTCTTTTATCTGCGATGAGTCCGTGAACCCGGCGGACCTTAAAAGCGCCCAGACGAATTTAAACGCCACCCCCGCTCCCGCCAGGTCACGTGAAGCATGCCCCTGCTCCATTCTTTTGGGATCAACACAGGCGACCGCCGGAGGAAGTCTGTCCGGGATGTTATGGTGATCGGTCACGACCACATCAATACCCAGGGAAGCTGCGTATTCTATCTCTTTTAAATTGCTTATTCCGCAATCGACCGTTATCAAAAGCTTTGTGCCTTGCATGGCGATCTTTTTGATGCCTTCCGCGTTAAGACCGTATCCTTCATCGTATCTGTGCGGTATATAGCAGCCCGCGTCAGAGCCCAGTTTGCGCAAGCCCAGCACCACTATAGAAGAACCCGTAACCCCGTCCGCGTCGTAGTCCCCCCAGACATATATCTTCTCTTTGGAACGGACGGCGTCCAGAACACGGTCGACGGCTTTTTGCATGTCCGGGATCTCGAAAGGATCCCTTAAAAAAGAAAGTTTGGGCGCTAGAAAACGTTCTATATCTTCGTTTCGGTGTATGCCCCTGTTTATCAGTATCTGTGCGGTAGGTCTTGATATGCCGAACCTGGAGGCGATGTCTAGAGAGAGCCTTTCATCGCTTTTGTGGACGCTCCATCTGCGTTTCAAAAGGCTCATCGGGCCTATCTTTTCTTTACAAGCATTAACTTCTGCCCGAACTCCACCGGCGATCCGTTCTCCACCAGTATCTTCGCGATCTTGCCGGAAATATCGGATTCGATCTCATTAAAAAGTTTCATCGCTTCAATTATGCAGACGATCTTGCCTTTTTCGATATCGTCTCCATCCTCGACATACGGAGGACTGTCAGGTGAAGAAGCCCTGTAAAAAGTCCCCACCATGGGAGAAGTGATGGCAGTGAGCCCCTCTTCCTCCTGGTTCTTTGCGTCCGGTTTGTCCGACGGTTGATGCTGGGCCACCGCGTGCTGCGGGGCGACCGGGACGTGATGAAAACCCGTTTCCCTGCGGACCTCAACCCTGAAATCCCCTTTTTCGACGGAGAGCGCCGTAATGTCCGACTCTTCAACTATCTTTATGACTTTTTTGACGGTGTCAAAATCCATGCCGGCCTTTTCTTTGTTCTGGTCCATTTATCCCTCCGTTCCGCGGCTACTGCTTAGCCCTTTCAACGTAGTTGCCGTTCCTTGTGTCGACCACTATACTGTCCCCGACATTTATGAACATAGGGACCTGAACCACCACTCCTGTCTCAAGAGTTGCCGGCTTCATCACGTTTGACACGCTGTTGCCTTTGAAAGCGGATCCCGTTTCGGTGACCTTGAGAGTAACTGAGGTGTCCATTTCCACTCCGAGTATCCTGCCGTTGTGGGAAACTACCTCTATAACATCCTGCTCGCGTATGTATTTGGGCACATCCCCCATAAGGTCCTCATTTATCGCGACCTGTTCATATGTCTCCTGGTCCATAAAATGGTACTGATCGTCCTGTTTGTACAAATACTGCATATCCTTGCGTTCAACATGCGCGCGGTCGATCTTATCGTTGGACTTGAAGGTGCGCTCGATGGTGTTGCCGTTGTCGATGTTCTTCATCTTGACCCTTACGATGGCGCCGCCGCGCCCCATCTTTATGTGGTTATACTCGATCACGCTGAAGACCTGGTTCTCAAGTTCGACCGTTATCCCCGGCCGGAGTTCGGTAACTGGAATAGACATTGTCTCTGATGTTCCCCCTCTTTTTTTAATTCTACTATAAAGGCGCTTTACGTTCAACAAGCGGGCACAGCCGTGTTTGACTTCATATACCGCTCATCGTAAAATTGTCCATATGACTACAGCCGTTCTGCTTATATCAAGCTTCCTGCTGGGATCGGTCCCATTCGGCCTGCTGATAGCAAGGATTAAAGGAGTAGATCTGGTCAGCACGGGCAGCGGCAATATAGGCGCGACCAATGTTTTCAGGTCCGTCGGAAAAGCCTTCGGGATAGCCGTGCTGCTGCTCGATATGTCAAAGGGCTACATCCCCGTAGCTGTGGCAGGAGCACTATCACAGGACCATATTGTCATTATGCTGTGCGGAGCACTCTCGATAGCCGGACATATGTTCTCGCCGTTCATGAAGTTCAAAGGAGGCAAAGGCGTTGCAACGGGGCTCGGCGTTATATTTGCCATAGCACCAAGACTGTCTCTGCTTGCGTTCCTGCTCGGAATATCGATAATCGCACTGACTGGATATGTTTCCCTGGCTTCGGTAACGGGATCTCTGTTCTTAAGCATACTTATGATAAGGAGCGGACAGCCTCTGCCTTATGTATGGCTGGTGACAGTTATTACCGCTTTTGTGCTGATAAAACACATCCCCAATATGAAAAGACTGATGAACGGCACGGAAAACAAGATAAGCTGGAATAAAGAATGACAAAGATATCGGTAATAGGAGCCGGAGCCTGGGGAACCACGATGGCAAGCCATCTTGCGGAGAAAGGCTTTGACACCTTCATATGGGCCCTCGAAGAAAAAGTCGTGCTGAATATAAACGGCGCCAGGGAAAATAATATTTATCTTCCAGGCATCAGGCTGAGCAGCCGCCTAAAAGCCCTCAAGGATATCAAAGAGGCGCTCAAAGGAGCTGATCTGGCGGTGATCGCCGTCCCTTCCAAGCATCTTAGAGCAACTTTGTCCCGAACGGAAGGTGCGATCGGAAAAAAAGTGCTTCTCCTTAGCCTGACAAAAGGCATCGAAAGGGGCACATTTAAAAGACCGTCGGAAATAATATCCGAATCAACCGGAAATACCAATGTCGCTGCGCTTTCCGGGCCTAACCTCTCGCTCGAGATAGCAAGGGGGCTGCCCGCGGCTTCGGTAGTGGCGGCAAAAGACCCTGCTGCGGCAAAAAAGATACAGGAGATGCTCTCTGGTCCTGCGTTCAGGGTATACACCAGTGACGACCTCCCAGGCGTTGAGGTCGGTGGCGCCATGAAAAACGTTGTGGCGCTTGCGGCCGGCATATCCGACGGCCTGAACCTGGGCAACAACGCAAAATCAGCGCTTATCGTCAGAGGGCTGGCCGAAATAACAAGGCTGGGCCTTGCTCTCGGCGCCAGACAGGAAACATTTGCAGGGCTTTCGGGCATAGGCGATCTGATAACAACCTGCGAAAGCTCGCTTTCCAGGAACCATACGGTGGGCAAGGAACTGGCAAGAGGAAAAAAGATCAAAGAGCTGCTTCAAAACATGTCGGCAGTCCCCGAAGGAGTTGAAACAGCCGCATCAGCATTCGAACTGTCCAAGAAACTGGGGATAGATATGCCCATAACGGCGGAAGTCCATTCTGTAATATTTGAGGGCAAGGACCCTAAAGAAGCAATATCCGACCTCATGACCCGTCCCCACAAAAGCGAGGTATCCTGAGATCCGTCTGAAATAACCTCCGTTTTTTGCCGATATATATACAGTAGGGCATAAAGGAGGAAAACATGGCAAATTTGACGGCTTCTCAGCAGGCAATGGCCTCGCGGATAACCGCTTTCACATCGCACCACATGATAAGAGGACAGCATAACGTTTTCCGTTCACTGGCAAGGGACATGGGACAAATGTCCAGACCGGATATTGTCCGAATCGGAGTTGAAAGCATCCGCGAACCGGGAACGGATGTGGAGATCGACCCGTCAGCTAGGCTCGCGCGCCTGATATGCGAGTCGGAAACCTTGTCAAAACTCAAGCCCGGCTCCACCGCATGGGCATGGGACCAGATCGGAAGGGACCCCGCAGTACGCCCCACTGATTTCGGCAAGGCGGTCGCGGTATTCCAGGAAAGAAAAGCGGACCAGTTGCTGTTAAATATTGACAGGACCCATAGGTCATGGATATCCATGCTAAAAAGCGACAATCTGATGGATGAATTGATGGCACTGCACAGAAATGTTCCGCAGGAAGTACACGGGGCAACTGGCAACTGGATGGTCTGGGCGGCCAGGGCCAGGGATGGAGTTCAGGAACCTCTGACACATCAAGTGCACAGTTTTTCTAAATACCTTATGCAGCAGCTTAACAGGGCCCAAACCTGCATATCTCTGTTCGGGAACAACTACTCCACCATTCCCAGCATAGTCGCGCAAATAAGGACCCTGGGCAATGCCGTGGAGAAAGAAACGAATAAGATACTGTTGTCGGAGGCTCCTGATGAAGAAAGAGCCTATGCCAGGAACGTAAAAGCATCTGTATCCCATGCCATGGACATCGCCGAAGCTTACATGAAATATCTGCCTACTGAGATACTGGTGTACTCAGCCGAGGCACCGGAAAACATGGGAGAGGCTGTTGACAGACTATTGGAAGAACAGGCTCCCGATATCTCGTTCGCCGATATACTGAAACGCGCTGAAAAACGCGTAAGATGCCCCGGCGGGGATGCCGCAGCGGCAAAATGGTACGCTTTTTTTGATGAACTTATGCTCCGCGATGGGACTGAGGGATTGATGGGATCTTTTCCAAACAATCCGCTGATAGCAAGCTACACTGCGCTCAGACAGGAATAAGTGTACTTGTAAACGGTCCGCGGTCAAAGTAAACTGTTCTTTATGGACACGGAAAAGGCAATGCTTGTCGGGGTAGAGCTTAAAAAGGACAGGTGCTCTATTGAACCGTCGATGAAAGAGCTGGCTCTCCTGGCAAAAACTGCCGGCGCGCAAATAATAGGCAGCATCACTCAAAGCCGCGAAAAACCCGACCAGAAATATTTTATCGGCGAAGGAAAGCTGGAAGAACTGGCGTCTGCCGTCGCCGAGTCAGAAGCCGATCTTGTGATATTTGACAATGAGCTCAGCCCCTCACAGGAAAGGAATCTTGAAGAACGCCTGGGCCTCAAAGTGATAGACCGCACGGAGCTTATCCTTGACATATTCGCCCAGCACGCGTCATCTCATGAAGGCCGTCTTCAGGTAGAACTGGCCCAGAACCAGTTCATGCTGACCAGGCTGTCCGGAAAAGGCATCATGCTATCCAGGCTGGGCGGCGGGATAGGCACTAGAGGGCCGGGCGAGACCAAGCTTGAAAAAGACAAAAGACGCATACGCTACAGGATATCGCTGCTCAAAAAAGATCTTGAGAACATAAGAAAAGCAAGGAATACCAGAAAGCACACAAGGACCACCTCCGGGATCAAGAACATCTCAATAATAGGATATACGAACGCCGGCAAATCCACGCTCTTGAACTCTCTGACCAAGTCAACCGTGCTGGCCGAGGACAAGCTCTTTGCGACGCTGGATACGACCACCCGAAAACTGTATATCGCGGAAAACAAGAATGTTCTTTTATCCGATACCGTCGGCTTTATCCAAAAACTCCCCCATCAGCTCATCGACGCCTTCAAGGCCACTCTTGATGAAGTGGTCGATTCGGACATGCTTCTTCATGTGGTGGACGCTTCCAGCCCGGACATGGAAAGGCAGATAGATTCGGTCTACAATGTGCTGGAAGAGCTCGGAGCGATAAGCAAACCGATGATAACCGTGTTCAACAAGGCCGATCTGTTGACATCTCCAATAGAAAGAAGCATAGCGGAAAAGTACAGGCCAAGCGTAGTCGTCTCAGCCTACAAAAGGACCGGGCTCCAGCAATTGAAAGAAGCTATATCGACCTCCCTATAGAAGCGGCGACCGGTTTGAGCTCTTCCATCAGTTTTTCAAAATTATCAAAATTGAGCGTTTGCGACCCGTCCGACATCGCCTCTTCGGGATTGGGGCACACCTCGAGGATGAGCCCGTCGGCCCCGGCCGCGACGGCGGCCTTGGCCATAGAAGATACCAGGCTTCTCTTGCCAACAGCATGGCTTGGATCTATCACTATAGGAAGATGGCTGAGCTCTTTGATCACAGGCACCGCGCTGAGATCGAGAGTATTGCGGGTATAGGTCTCAAAAGTCCTTATGCCCCGTTCGCATAGCATTACGTCTTTGTTGCCTTCGCTCATGATATATTCCGCGGACATCAGCAGCTCCTCTATTGTCGCGGAAAGCCCTCTTTTAAGCAGGACCGGTTTCCTGGTCTTGCCGACCTCCTTAAGGAGGGAAAAATTCTGCATATTCCGGGCGCCTATCTGTATAACGTCCGCGTATTTCTCAACAAGGGCAACATCCCTGGTGTCCATGACCTCTGTCACCATAGGCAGACCTGTTTCTTTTCTGGCTTCGGCCAACAGCTTGAGCCCCTCTTCCCCCATCCCCTGGAAGCTGTAAGGTGACGTCCTGGGCTTGAAAGCTCCTCCGCGCAGCGCGGAAGCCCCGGATCTTTTAACCGCCCGCGCGGTAGATAATATCTGCTCCCTGCTTTCCACGGAACACGGGCCGGCAAAAACGGCTATCTTCGCGCCGCTGCCGACCGGCACTTTTTTATCTATGGTAACGACCGTATCAAGAGGATGGAATTCCCTGCTCACAAGCTTATACGGCTTCCTGACATGTATTATCTGCGCTACCCCCGGCATTATGGAAATGGTCTCAAGCTGGATCGTTGACTTGTCTCCGATAGCACCGATAATGCTCTGCTCGACCCCTTTGGACAGATGAACGCCAAAACCGTGTTTTTTAAGTTTTTCGATGACCTGATTGATCTCGTTCTCGGTCGCGCTGTGCTTCATCACTATGATCACGGAAGGCCCTCCTTAGCTCAGATAATAGTTGTTTTTGTTCTTTGCCGACAAGTCCGGTCTGAGTTTCCGGGCTTCGTCCAGATAAACGTGCTTGATCTTATCCTGAGATTTTTCGCTGTTGATCAAAAGCAGCACCCTTATGCATTTTTTAAGGCTTCCCTCAATATCGATCTCATTGGTGCACATAAGGGGAGTATAAAGCCATCCCATTTCCCTTGCGGCGATGGCCGGGAATTCTTTTGTCAGGTCGGACGTGACGGAAAATATCGCTGCGGCTATATCCTCCACCTTAATCTTGTTCACGGAGATGATCTTTTCAAGCAGCATCTCAGTTGCAAAGACTATAGCGTCCTTTTCGTTCTTTTTTACGGTTATAGCCCCTCTGACCCCGCGAGTCGCCATTTCAGCTTATTTCTCCTGATTTTATATTTATTATTTTACCATTTGCCGTTTCCAATAGCAATGAACCGTCGCTCTCAAGACCGACGGCCTTGCCTCTGAATTGACCGCCGGAAGCTGTGATATCAACCTCTCTTCCCAAAGTGTCTGAATGCTCCTCTACCTTTTTCAGCAGTTCGTCCCCTCTGCCGCGCTCGAGCATAATGATTAGCTCCTCCAAGGCAGGAAAATACTCCACCAGAAAGGCATCCTGTTCACACCTTTTCCCTGATCGCACGAGAACCGAGGTGGCCGTCCGCCTTATATCCTCCGGGAAATCAGCCTGTTCCGTATTTAAATTCAATCCGATGCCTATTATCAGCGCCCCTCCGCTTTGTTCAACAAGTATTCCTCCCGCCTTTTTATCTGCCAACATGACATCATTCGGCCATTTTATCGACGCTTTAAGCCCGGAAAGTTTCTCTATCGCGATGACGGCGGCAAGGGCCGCTGCGGGACAAAGCAATGATCGGCCCGGAGATTTCAAGTGGTCTTTAAGTATGACGGAAAGATAAAGCCCCGTACCGGGGGGCGAGAACCAGCTCCTGCCCATCCTGCCCTTGCCTTTTGTCTGGGCCAGAGCTAGTACGGCCAGCCCGTCGGAATCCGGCCGGTCCAGGAGCGCCTTCGCGTACTCGTTGGTGGAGCCGACCTCAGCCAGCCGTATGACGGTGTGGCCGATCAAGCCTAAAACTTTCCGGAAAGGGAAATGCTGAAAAGATCTGAATTTTCAACGGCAGCGTTAGGCTCCCGTTCGGTCCTGTAGCTGAAAGCAAGGTCCGAGTCCCTGCCGAGGGCGAACAGAAGCCCCCCTTCCAGGGTAAGCCTTGATCCGGGCTCTCCTTTGCCGAATTTATAAGATGTCGAAAGGTCCAAAGCTCCCCTTCCAGTCAGGCTCAAGCTGTCGGCAATGGTCTTTTTTAGGCGCATGGACACGCGTCTTGCTCCGTTCGCGGCCGGTCTGTCAAAGGCGTCGTAGCCCAAAAAGCTCCACTGATCAAGAACATCTGGCTCGACAAGATATCCGGAGCCTGCAAGAGTAAAGTTCAGCCCTATATCCGTCCCGGAATTGAACAGATCGGTCATATCCAGGTCCTGAATGACGGCCATGCGGCTCTGCGTTATATCATGAAAAACACCGGCTTTTATCTGAGTGGAAGACCTCATATTGGCAAAAGGTCTCGAGACCAGCATGACAGATGGTTTAAGGTTTGTAACGGACGGGGCTGAAACATTAGGGTTCTGATAGAAATAATCCCCCGCAAATGACAGCACCCCCGAGTTAAGAACGGCTATTTTATCAAAAGGCAGGGAAATTTTTCCGCTTATCCGGCTGACTCCCACCTGTCCCGGCGCTGACGGGTCCGAGGGATCGACCATATGGGCATAATACCCTATTTGTCCCTCAAGGAAATAAATTCTTGAAGAGAGGCTCATCCCGGGATAAGGTCTGTCATACACCCGTCCGTATTCCGAAGGGAATGCGGAAGCTCCGGAAAGATGGCGTTGAGGTCCGGGTCCATAAGCAGCCCTCAACAAGACCGGAACGCCCAAGTTCGCATGAAATTCGCTATCCACATCAATAAGGCGCGTGAGAAGGGCTTCTCCTCCTCCGTAAAACCCGCCGTCCATGGTATCCAAAGTAACCCTGACCTTGCCCGCATTGTCCATATGTGAAAGCGCTGAGGCTATCAGCCGGTAGTTAAATGACGTCGTTTTCAGTCCTGATATCGACGACATAATGCGTGTCTCAAAAGCCCCTGAGAAAGAAATGCTGCCTGACGAAGGCTGTTTCATAACCCTGATCTCGGATTTGAGCTCCGAAGCCATCTTGTCAAAAGCGGCATACCCAAGGCTGTCGGCCATCTTCGCCAGAAATACCGCGGTCTCGTATCTTGTGAGAGGCTTTGTCCCTCGGAAAGTACCGTCCGGAAAACCCTGAGTGACCCCCATGTTGACCAGTTTGTACACGGATGGAGCCGCCCAGTGCGAGTCCGGCATGTCACGGAACTTGAATTCTTCGGTGCCGCCCCCGGTCACCACCGGAAAAGATTCCTGCGCAAATGCGCAAGACGCAAGGACCACTATCAGCATAACGGCATGCAACGATCTCTTCTTCATAGAACGCTTACCTCCGATCAATAAGCTATCAGCTCCCGTAGGCCTTCGATATTATTATGCGGGCAATATCAAAGACCGCCTTTGGATTGCTGATGCGGGATATTTTTTTCTTAAAAGCGGAATGGAACGAGGGCTTCAAAAAGTCCATGAGGCAGGTCCCGATCCTATTGATATCCCTGCAGATAACACCCACGCCGCTGTCAACCACATATTTCACATTCCCTTCTTCCTGTCCGGGAAGCCAGCTGGTTATTATCAGCGGAAGTTCTTTGGCAAGGGCTTCGGCTATAGAGCCCGGACCGGCCTTGGTTATGACAAGATCTGAAGCCCCCATGATATCAGGGACTTCATTGGTAAAGCCGTAAACCTTGATCGGGAACGGCAAAGCGGGAGAAGTCTTTTCAAGATCTCTTTTGAGCTTTTGGTTGCGCCCGGCGATAACTACCATTTGTATCCGCGGGGTCTCCCGGGCAATGAACTTTACGATCTTCTTCATGTTGCCCCCGCCCTCTCCACCGCCCATCAGCAGCACCGTAAAAAGGTCCTGAGCCAACCCCATGTCGCGTCTCAGGATCTTCTTATCCCTTGTGCTTTTGATGAACTTGGGATCGATGGGCAATCCTATCACCTGTACCCTTGACTGATCGGCACCGTACTTAATACAGGCCAAACGGGCCTCTTCGGTGGCCACGATTATCCGGTCCGCTTCGTTGCAGACCCATGCCCTGTGCAGGCTCACCGGGTCGGTCACCACGGTAATGAGCGGAACAACGTGTCCGGCAAGCCCCATGGACCTTATGGTTATATGATTCAAAAGAGGATGAACGGACACGATAAGATCTGGTTTTCTTTTTGAGATGAGACGGGCAAGCTCCTTCTCGAGAAAAGGCCTTGCCATTTTTTCCATCTGCTGGACCTTTTTGATATCGTTGAACCAGTAATAGAGCATTCCCCACATCTTGGGAGAATACTTGATCACCGGAGCATAAAGCTTGGCAAGAATATTCAAAAACCCGCTGCATTCTGCAAAAACATCCACCATTTCCTGTACCGGCGGATCGTTCTTCTTTAGTTCCTCGACAGTCTTGATCAGCGCCGCGGCCGCGCTCCGGTGTCCGCCGCCCGTATCAGAAAAAAGGTATAGTATCTTTTTCTTCATTTTTTGTAGCCTTCGGGGTGCTCTCTCATCCATGCCCAAGTGTCCGAAATGATCTTTTCAATATCGGAATTCTCGGCTTTCCAGCCGAGCTCAGAGAATATCTTTTCGGAGCTTGCTATCAGCGCCGGCGGGTCCCCGGGCCTCCGCGGGCACAGCAGAGCATCTATCTTTTTCCCCGTTACTTTCTCCGCTGCTGCAACTATCTCTTTTACGGAAAACCCCTTCTCGCTGCCGAGATTATAGATGGAGCTTTCGGCGCTGGGACCAAAAAGCTTTTTCAAGGCCAGTATATGGGCCCTTGCAAGGTCCTTTACATGTATATAGTCGCGTATGCATGTTCCGTCGCGTGTCGGATAATCCGAACCGAATATCGATACGCTCTTGTTCTTTCCGGAAGCCGCGCAAAGCACCAGCGGGATGAGGTGGGTCTCCACCGACCTGTCCTCGCCCAGATCGTTGTCAAGATCGGCCCCCGAAGCATTGAAATATCTCAGGCTCACATACTTGATGCCGTAAGCAAGGTCATACCATTTTACATACTGCTCGACAATAAGCTTGGTCTCTCCGTAGGCATTTGAAGGGGCCAGCCTGGCGGATTCGGTCACGGGGATCTCGCTGGGCTCCCCGTAAACCGCAGCGGAAGAGGAAAAAACGAATCTTTTTACGTTAGTCTCGGCCATTGCATCCAAAAGATTGAAGCTTGCAAGGATGTTATTGGCAAAATACTTGGAAGGATCTGCCATCGACTCCGGGACTATAGTATAAGCGGCAAAATGAAGGACCGCGTCGAACTTCTCGCTACTCATAGCGGACAAAATATCCGACTTTTCCCTGAGGTCCCCCACTATAAGCTTGACGCCTTCCGGAATGGTCTGTTTATGGCCGCATGAAAGGTTATCAAAGATCACCACCTCAAAACCAGCTCTGCGAAGCTGGCGTACGGTCACGCCGCCTATGAAACCTGCTCCGCCGGTAACAAGTACCTTCACGCCTTTTTCCTTTCTAGGACCGCCCTATAAACGGCTTCTATCCTGTCCCCTATGGCCTTCCAGTTGTATTTCTCCTCTACCAGGCGTCTTCCGTGGGTGCCCATGCTTTTTGCAAGTCCGGGATCCTTGAGAATCTTGACGATCGCGCCCGCGAGGGCCTGCGGATCGCGGGGTTCTACAAGCAGACCGTTCTTGCCTTCATCCATCACGTTGTTAACTCCGGGAATATTGGACGCGACCACGGGAGTGTAGCAGGACATCGCCTCCAATTGCACTATGCCGAAAGCTTCTAGCCTGTTGATGGACGGAAAGACGAACATAGCGCTCGTGGAATAGAGCTCGACCATCTCATCAATGTTGACCTTGCCTCGGAATTCTATATGGTCCCTTACTCCCACCCGGTCTATATAGGATTCGACATGCGGCTTTTCCTCTCCTTCGCCGCAGATAACGAATTTTGCGTCCGGGACTTCCTTGAGCACAAGAGGAATGGCATGTACCAGATAATCGATCCCCTTGTTGGCCGCGAGACGCCCGAGAAAAAGCACCTTCTTCCTGTCCCTTTTCTCTTCGGTGATCCCCTGTTTGGCCCTGGAAGCGTCAAACATCTCATAATGGATGCCTATGGGTATCGCGTGGTGGGGAAAATGCTTCATTACAGGTGAAGTGGAAGCATAGCTTTCGGTAGTGGTTATTATCGCGTCAACCCTGGGAAGCACCATTTTGGCATATAGATTTGTCAAGAACTCGACAGATCTGATAACGAATCGCGGCATCCTGACCCCGAGGAACTTTTCAGACATGGTGGTATCACAGTGATAGGTAACGACATGGGGTATCTTGAGCCTGTCACGCACAGCTCTCGTAAAGCCGAACGACGGACAGTGCGTATGCACAAGGTCAAAGCCATCAAGCATCTTTAGATTGAACTCCAAAGACACCGGCAGATACACAAAGTTCATCGCGTTGAGACGCTTTATGGTTATACCGTCCGATCTTTCTTCGGACGGAGCTCCTGCCTCTTTCGGGACATTATTCGTGATCACCGTCACATCGTGACCTCTTGAAGCAAGCTCCACAGAAAGGTCTTTCACATATTTTTCCGTGCCTCCGAAATGCGGAAAAAAATACGGGACAAGCATGGCTATCTTCATCACGGGTCTCCTTTCTTTTAGCGGACACTCCTGTAATAGAATTTTCTCTGGGCGGATTCATATAGCGGATCACAGGACGATATCCGCCTAAAATGCTCCAGAGCTTCTTTGGGCCGTTTTGTTTTCAACAGGATCTGGGAAAGGTTGTAATTCGCGGAATTCAGATTTTTATCCGATCTGAGGGCCGACAAAAAGCTCTTTTCCGCGCCTTCCAGGTCGCCCTTGAGCGCCTGCAAAACACCTGCGTTGTTCAGGTACACCGGATGGGCGGAATCTTCTATCATAAGATTGGAGACCAAAAGCCGGGCTTTTTCCGTATCCTTGTTGCGCATATGCACTACCGCAAGGTTGTTCTGGGCAGCGAACAGCCCGGGATCCAGCTGGGAAGCCAGCGTAAAATCATCCTCGGCCTCTTTTACCTTATCCTTCATGAACTTCTCAAACCCGGAATTGTTCTGTCCCTGGCCGAAAGTGACCGACATAAGGTCCTCGTCATCCGATCTGTGGCGCCGGCCGTCCCTGCCCCATACTGCCTTCACGGTACCGGAATCCAGGTCGATCACAGCGGCTAGCGCCTTGTTCCTGACGGAAGCAGGGTCCGTGTTGTTCAAGTATTTTACCCTTGCGTCAAGGGATTCGAATTCCATATCCTGAGAAAGAACTTTTTCGTATAACCCAACGGATTCGGATATCAGCCCGAACGCTTCCTTGCAGCTGCCAGCCTGCGACCAGGATATCTTTTCTGTGTCCGGGTCATCGGTCTTGTACTCGAGCATTTTTTCGAACTGCAGCAAGGCCAGATCATAGCGCCCCTGCTCCTTGAATATAACCCCCATGAGCCTGTGGGAGGCTACAGCCCGGGTCGTGTCTTTCAGTGCGTTCTGAAGCGCTCTGGCCGCCGGATCAAGAGAGCCTCTTTTGAAAAGCAGTCTTGCAAGGTCCAGATTAAGCCCTATCCTCCAGGGATCTTGCTGTATTTTTGACCTTATCAGGGATATTTCTCTGTCAAGCTCCTTCTCGGAAACCTGTCTGTATCTGTCTTGCAGGTCCTCGTCAAAAGGTCTGAGCTTAAGTGCGGACCGCAAAGCATCCTTTGCCCTGTTGAGTATCTCTATCTTAGTATAAGCCTCCGCCAGTATCCTGTAGCCGTCAAAATTGCCGCTGTCCTTTTGGACCAGTTCTTCGGCCAGGGTTATAGCCTTGCGGTTGTCGCCGGCAACAAGAAAAGATTCGGCCAGCACAAGGCACGGCTCGATCATGTTAGGCTCTGTCTTCAGTATCTCCCGGCATTTTTTTTCTATCTCCCGGCTTTCCGAAGGATCCAGTTTGAGTACGGCCATATACTGGGACATGGCTTCCTTTGTTTTCCCCTTTGAGAAATTAAGGTCTCCCAGGCTTTTCCTGGCCAGAGCCTGACCCGGGTAGAGTTCCAGTATTTTTTTGTACCCCATGGCACACCTGTCGGCCAGGGACGGGTCCATTTTTTCAAGGCTGCTGAACAGCTCTGCGGATTCCGAATATGCCCCCTGATCCATCAGGCACTGCGCAAGAAGGAACATTGCGTCCCTCTCATCGGGATAGGTCTGCAGCAGTCTGCGCAGAGAAGATACCACCGACTGGTTCTTTTTTGGATCGAGCTTTAAAACCCTGGCAAGCTCCGTAACGGCTTTTGCGGGCTTGAGACATCTTACATAGACTTCCGCGAGCTGTTCATGCACGAACGTGCTGTTGGGATTCATGCGGGCCAGTTCCTCGATCTTTTGGGTCACTTCGCTTATGACCTCCGGATCGTCGTCAAGCATCTGAGCGTAACGCTGAGCGGCGCTCTCGTGGTTGGAAAGCCTGATGTACAGCTCTCCCAGGGCCCTGAGCGCCCGCTTGCTGGACGGATGCATGGAAACGATCTTTTCATAGAGGTTCACGGCATCCGCGTAACGCTCCTTTTCCATATAAGCGCCCGCCAAAGATTCCAAAAGGTTTTCATCTATTTTTCCGGTTTCAAGCGCTTTTTCAAGCAGGGAGATCGCCCCGTCAACCTTGCCTATCTTAAGATAAAGCCGGCCGAATTTGTTGTATATGGCGGCCGTCTCCGGGGACAGCTCAACAAGCTCTTCAAGCTCTAGGATGGCGGAATCTATATCTCCCTGGAGAATATAAAAATCCACCAGCGCCAGGCGCGCCTGCACATTCTCGATATTATCCGATATATGTTCTTCAAAATTGACCAGGATGTCCGGCACGATCCTTGGTGAAAAGACCGCGGAAAGCCGGAAATACCTGAGAGATTCCTTGTAATTGCCCTCTTTCAAAAGACAGGCCCCCATGATCCTGTTAAGCCCCGGATCTTTGGGGTTCTTTTTAAGGGACCTTTTTGTTTCTTCGATCGACAGCACCGGCGGCATTAGCGTCTTGCCTCCCTATAAATAAGAATTATACCAAACAAAGCGACAAGTGCCGGGGGGAACCAGGCCGCTGCCAGAGGTGATATCATGCCTCCCCGTCCCATCGAACGGAAAACCGAAGCAAAAACATAAAAGCTGAAGACTATGACCACGGATATGACAAAGCCCCACGATTTACCGGCTCTCTGGGCCGGGATGCTCAGCGGTATACCCAGGAGCGCGAATACCAGTGTGGTAGACGGAATAGAGAACTTCATGAAGAGATCAGTGGCCAGAGCCGCGGTGCTTACCCCTCCCCTGTCCATCTGGGCTATCAGCGCCTTGAGCTCGGCGCTGTTCATTTCGTCCGTCGTCTTCTGCTGCGAAAATCGCATAACGTCCTCTTCCACCAGTATGTCCGCCTCGGCAAACGCGGCCTCATACTTGAGGCTCCCTGTCTCGTCAAAGCTGTGTATGACCCCGTCGGTGAGCTTCCACTTGCCGCCGTCAGGCACAGCCTTTTTGGCGGTTATTATCCTGGGGAACGGAGCTCCGGTAAGCTCATACACCATCACTTCCTCAAGCACCGAGTTCCTGTTGGACACCCTGCGGACGTAGTAATGCCTTCCGAACGAATCTTTGAAGAACACGTTCTCCTTGATATCCGTGACGGGTTGTTTGTATATTATCTGCCGTATGATCCCGTCCGATATCTTGTTGGTGAGAGGGACCAGGGACTCATTTGTGAAAAAAGCCATAACGCTTATGGCTATCGATATCAGGACCACCGGAACGGTTATCCTGAAAAAGCTGATCCCCGACGTCCTCATCGCCGCCAGCTCATTCTCCCGGGACAGCCTCCCGAGCACCAGAGCCGCGGCAAAGAGGAACGAAACGGGGAACGTGAGTACCATTATTGCCGGTAATTTGTATATTATGAG
This sequence comes from uncultured bacterium, assembly GCA_964603025.1. Taxonomy (GTDB): domain Bacteria; phylum Margulisbacteria; class WOR-1; order JAKLHX01; family JAKLHX01; genus CALFCX01. The sequence continues at coordinate 34,622 of CAZRTO010000001.1, forward strand.
CCGAACGATCGCCCAGACGGGTATGCCCTTGTTGATGATCATATCGACGAAGGTAAAGAGCAGATCCGTCGTCATGATCAGGACAAAGCCCGCAATGCCCAGCAAAAAAGGAGAAACCAGTTCGCCGGCCAAATAACGGTCAAGGATTTTCATTGAAAGTCAGCTTCTCTTTGCCGCCTTTTCTCTCGTTTTATTGCCTGAGCAAGTTCTCTTCTTTTTTTCTGAGAAGGTTTTTCGTAGAACTCTCTTCTTTTCATTTCCTCGAGCAAACCTTCTTTTCTCAGCTTGCTCTTGAATTTTCTCAGGGCCTTGTCGATAGGTTCATCCCTTCGGACCTCTATCCTAGTCAAAAATATCCCTCCCTTTTTATATGATCTTTAAGCATTTTCCCTAGCCGGGGGGCCAAAACATCTGACGTCCGGCCAGGAGGTGAAAATGCAGGTGGTCCACGGTCTGACCTCCTGCGCTTCCGGAATTGGCCACCACGCGGAACCCGTTGCTGAAGGCCCCGGAAGTATCCTTACTAATGATAGCATTTATCGCGGCAAATATTTCGGCAAATACGCCGGGATCGGCGGCTTTTTCCACGCCGCCTATGTGCTTAACGGGTATAACCACTATATGCACCGGAGCCTGAGGGTTTATATCACGGAAGGCCACGGTGTTTTCGTCCCTGTGGACGATATCGGACTGTAAAGAACCCGAGGCTATCCTGCAAAATATGCAATCACTCATCAGGCCCTTCCCCTTTTTCCTTTTTACTGCAGGGCGACTCGTACTTGAGACAGCACAGGAATTTACCGCAGAGCCCGCAGATCTTGGACTGGTTTATGGCTATCCCCTGCTCTTTCAGCATTTTTACCGATACGTGCGGAAACTCGACGAGAAAAGACGCGCAGCAGACCTTTCTTCCGCATGGGCCTATGCCTGATTTAAGACGCGCCTGTTCGCGGGGGCCCAGCGAATGGAGCTCTATCTTGCGACCCGATTGCGCTGACAGGTCTTTGGTAAACTGACGGCTGGAAAAAGTCTTTTTCGGGTCCAGGACCTTGTAGTAATAGATGACCTTGCTCTCGTCAAAAAGCAGCTCTGTCTCCAGTATCCTTATAGGAAGGTCCAGTTCCGCTATTTTTTTCTTCGCGTCAGCCGCTGCCGCCTTCTCCTTTTCCTGGAGGGCAGAGGCCTTTTGTACATCGTCCGGCGTGGCATAGCGGACGACCTTTTTCAGTTTGATCTCTGCCCCTATATGCAGCTGTTTTTCACAGATCATTTTGACGATCCTGCCATATTCCAGCCCGCGGCCGGTCTCAGCCACGACATAGCTGCCGATGTTAAGAGAATCCTCTTTATAGCCGGTAATGGGTATGGTATTGCCGAATTTTCTGAACATTATGCCGAGCATTTTATCCAACCTCCCAGACTAAGGACCATTCGGTCCATAAGTATCTTTATATTCGCGTTCTTTTTCAGGTCTTTTATCGCGGACATTACGATCCTCGCCTTAGGAATCTCCCCCTTGCCGAAAAAATGCAGAACAAGGGCCTTCAACCTGTCCTCCGCCTCCTGTCTTTCGTTCTCTTTAGGAAGCCTGGCCAGATCGGACGAGAACATAAGAAGTGAAGGGATATCATATCCCTTGGGCAGTTCGCACTCCGCCTGCGCGTCCTTGGGCTGGTTAGCGAAGACTATTTTTTGGCATCTGGACAGGACCGTTTTAGGGATATTGTCCGACGACGCGATAAGGATGAACACAACCCCTTGCGGCGGTTCCTCCAGGACCTTTAAAAAACTGTTGGCCGCAGCGTCCTCAATGCAGTCGGCGTCAACTATTCTTATCACCAGGGATCTCCCCTCCACAGGACCCAGCTTTACACGCTCCTTGAGGTCACGCACCGCATCTATCTTGATTATCCTTTTTTTGCCCTCGGGAAGAAGCGTTATAAAATCCGGATGTGTCCCGGAAGCTATTTTTTTACAGCTGAGGCAGGTCCCGCAGGCCTCTCCGCAGTTGAGCAGCCTGGCAAACTCTTCGGCAAAAGCGGACATCTCACCGATATCCTGCCCCTGAAAAAGATACGCGCAGGCGACTTTCGAGGCTGCGTGCGCCCCCAAAAGCATTTTTTTCGCGCGAGGCTCTCCTTTTATCAGATCAAAGACCATTGATGTGTAGATTATAACACGGCTGAAAATCAAAACCAGCCTTGGGGAAGAGCCTCATTTGACATATGAGACCCTGTAGACATCGTAAACATCCGAAAGCTTGCGTATGGCCGCCATGATCTGCTTGAGATGATCGACACTGGTGACATCAATGACTATATTGATAAGGGCCGTCGAGCCGCGCGCGGTCTTGACCTCAACGGCATCAATATTGGTCCTGGTCTCGGATATCTGGGCCATCACGTCCTTTAAAAGCCCCACCCGGTCAAAAGCCTCTACATCTATTCCGACCGGATAGGTCTCGACACCGTCACTGTCCCATTCTATTTTCACCAGATTGAGGTTCTGCTCGTTTTCCTTTGCGACATTGGGACAATCGGCCCTGTGCACCGATACTCCGCGACCCTTGGTGACAAATCCGACTATCTCATCGCCCGGAAGCGGATAACAACACTTGGAAAGTCTGGTCAGGATATTTTCCATCCCCACGACCCTGACACCGCCCCGATGCTTCTTTGCCTTCTGCTGCAGGCTTTTGGCTTTTGCGGTCTCCTGTTCGTGAGGTGTGAGCACTTTCTCCTGTTCAAGGGTCTTTCTTATAAGCCGAACGGCCTGGGAAAAGCTTAATTCCCCGCTTCCTATCAGCGCGCAAAGATCGTCAAAAGAGTCCGCCCCGGCCTGCGCGAGAAAGCCGTCGGGACTTATTTTTGATATCGTTTCGCCCATATCGAGGCCGAACCTGTCAAATTCCTCTTCGAGCATCATCCGCCCCCTGGCTATATGCTCTTCCCTCTTTTCTTTCTTGAACCACTGCTTTATCTTGTTCCTTGTGCCGGAAGTGCGCACAAATTTAAGCCAGTCTATCCTGGGCGATTCTTTGGAAGAAGTGAGTATCTGCACTATGTCCCCGTTGTTGAGGGTATAGTCAAGAGGGACTATATGTCCGTTCACCTTTGCGCCCACGCACTTGTGCCCGACTGCAGTATGCACATGGTATGCAAAATCCACGGGTGTGGACCCGACCGGAAGGTCGTACACATCCCCCTTGGGCGAGTAGACAAAGACCTCGTCCATAAAAAAATCTATTTTTACGTTCTCCAGGAAATCCTTGGCGCTCTTTACCTCTTTTTGATAGTCCAGCATCTCCCTTATCCAGGAAAGCTTTTTATCGAATGTCTCGTCGCTTGAAGCCCCTTCCTTATATTTCCAGTGGGCAGCTATGCCGTACTCGGCCATCCGATGCATCTGCTTGGTCCTTATCTGTATCTCCACCGGCTTGCCGCTGCCCCCCATTACGGTGGTATGCAACGTCTGATAGCCGTTGGGTTTTGGCAGGGCTATGAAATCCCTGAACCTGCCCGGTACGGGCTTCCACATGGAGTGAACTATGCCCAGCACCGCATAGCAATCCTTTATGCTTTCCACGATCACTCTTATGGCGATAAGGTCGTAGATATCATCAAATTCCACGTTCTTTTGAACTAGTTTGTTGTATATGCTGTAAAAATGTTTAGAACGCCCTGTTATCTGGGTGGCTATGCCGACTTTTGTGAGCGCGTCCCTTACCTTGTCTATGAACTCAGAGATATATCTTTCGCGCTCCTCCTTTTTTTCGGCCACGAGCTCCTTTATCTTCAGGTATTGATCAGGCTCAAGGTAATAAAAAGCAAGGTCTTCAAGCTCCCACTTAAGCTTCCACATGCCCAGCCTGTGGGCCAGCGGAGCATAGATCTCCATGGTCTCTTTTGCGACATCCTTTTGCCTGTCCGGAGGAAGATATATGAGAGTCTGCATATTGTGCAGCCTGTCGGCGAGCTTTATAAGTATTATTCTCAGGTCCTGCGCCATGGCGACGAACATCTTCCTGAAGTTCTCCGCCTGGCGTTCTTCCTTGGTCTCGAAGGACAGCTTTCCCAGCTTGGTGACGCCCATCACAAGCCTGCGCACCTGTTCCCCGAACTCCTGCCTTATTAGCTCCTCGGAAACGTGGCCGTCCTCTACCGCATCGTGCAACAATGCCGCCACTATGGAGTGAGTGTCCTGCTCAAGATCGGCAAGTATCTCCGCGACGGCGATAGGATGAGTGATGAACGGTTCGCCAGAAAGCCTGCTCTGCCCTTCGTGGGCGGCTGAAGCGAAATCAGCCGCTTTTTTGACAATTTCTAAATCGGCCTGAGGATCGTACTTTATTATCTTTTCAACAAGGTTTTCTGTCTGGACCATTTAAAATGTTCACATCCCTCGCCGGGAAAAACCGCCGGTCCTTCTCCCCATAACGCCTATCCCCGGCGGGATCGCGCTCCTTTTTCTATGGTCATAGCGGTTCTGCGAGGAATGGGAAGAACTGGATGAATGCTGGGACTGCGACTGTCTGGATCCGACAAGTTTTGAGGCAAGCCAGATCTTCGAGGACATTTCTATGCTTGTCATGACCTCCAGGGCTTCTTCTATGGTGGCCGCGGCGGCGAACACACCGTAACCTTTTATGACGGCAGCATAAGGATTGGCGGACAAGGATGAAGACATCACTGACTTTAAGATCTCCGACTGGTCGCCGATCTGGCGCGGCTTGATGATCGAAAGCCCCTGGGGAAAGAATGCCTGCCCTTTTGAATCCTGCGGCAGGATCTTGTTCTCGGTAACGCAGAGCGCCAGGGCATTTGGCAGGTGGGCATGCACCACTGCAGAGTGTCTCGAAGCGGCGTATATCGCCCTATGTACCGGAAGGTCCCGGGACGCGATACCGTCCGAAGGGGAGGTGCCTTCCAGAGGAACTTCCAGCAGGTCCTCCTTATTAAGGCTTGAGAGCATCGCCAGCCTTGAGGTTATTATAATGCCGCCTTCCTGCCTTACGCTGATATTTCCGCTGTGGGAATCGTTGCAGCCGCTCGCGAACAGGATCTCTCCGGTCTTTTTGAACCTTTCGAACATGTCAGTTACTCCTTCCCCGGGAACAGATTATTTTCAAGACCGCCGAAACTCGCACATTGCCGTATATGGGAATACCTTGCTATTATCTCGTCTTTTGTGAGCGTTCTCATCCTCTCAAGAGAGAAATCCTCGACATTGAAAGAGGCCATAACACAGCCGACGATGACCGCTTTTCTCAGGCTTTCCTCGTCGGCTTTTGCAACGGCTGAGAGATATCCGATAAAACCTCCGGCAAAAGTGTCGCCCGCGCCAGTGGGATCGGTCAAAAGGTCCTGAGGGAATGACGGCGCGGAAAAACTGGAACCTTTGGAAAAAAGTAGGGCTCCATGCTCCCCTTTTTTGATTATAACATAACGGCAGCCCATTCCCAGTATCAGCGAGGCGGCCTTTATAAGGTTGGGGTCGTCCGAAATTTGCCTGGCCTCCATTTCGTTGAGTATCATCACATCAAGCCTTGGGATCAGCTTTAAAAGAGTATCTTTTTTATTCTCTATCCAATAGTTCATTGTATCGGCTGCTATCATGCTCGGCTTATCAAGCTGTTCTATTATGTGCATCTGTATGTCAGGATCGAGATTGGCCAAAAGCACATGGGAACACGATCTGTGGGCAGGACTTAATTTCGGGTCGAATTCCGAGAGCACGTTGAGGTCGGTCCTGACGGTATGCGCGGTGTTCATGTCATATTCGTAAAAACCTTCCCAGTGGAAAGTTTTGCCTTCCTTTACTTCCAGCCCCGAAAGTCCTATGCCGCGGGACCTTAGAAAATCGGAATGCTCGGCAGGAAAATCACGGCCTACCGCTCCCAGCAGTTCTACAGGGGCAAAAAAGCTGGCCGATACGCCGGCATGGACGGCGGAACCTCCCAGGGCCATCTTTCTCCGGCCGAACGGGGTCTTAAGATCGTCAAGAGCCATTGAGCCTGCTACAAGAACGCTCATATCAGAGGGCTTTCCTGCCAAAATAAGGTTTGAGTATCTCAAGGTCCTTAACCGCATCAGGCGGGATCAATAGTTTTTCCCCGGACCCGCGGAAAGAGACCTCCACCTTGCCTTCGGCAAGGGTTTTGCCCAGGACCACTTTTACCGGGATGCCTATCAGATCGATGTCCTTGAATTTGACGCCCGCCCGTTCATCCCTGTCATCCAAAAGGACCTCAAGCCCAGACCTCTCAAGCTCCTCATAAAGTTGACCGGCGGTCTTTGACTGTAGAGGATCGGACATGTTCACTGGCACGAGAGCGAGCTTGAAAGGGGCTATCTGTATAGGCCATATCATTCCGCTTTGATCATGGTTCTGCTCTATGGCGGCCGAAGCCGTCCTGCCGACACCTATGCCGTAGCATCCCATGACGTAGGGTTTTCTGGTCCCGGTCTCGTCCAAATACTCCGCGGACATGGAAGAGGAATATTTTTCTCCGAGCTGGAATATGTGCCCCACCTCTATGCCGCGCTCAATCTTTAAGACGCCGCCGCTGCACTTGGGGCAGGAATTATCCGTTTCTATGCGCGAAAGCTCTTTGGAAACGGCGTACGGACAATCGGTACAGTAGACTATCTCATCCTCTCCGGTCTGTGCAGTCACCATATATTCTTGTGAGAATCCTCCTCCTATGGCACCCGGATCAGCGTCCACCACCCGGTATTTAAGTCCGCAGCTGTCAAATATACGACTGTACGCCGCCGCCATCTTTTCATAGCTCTTCTTCAACCCGGCTGAGTCCCGGTCAAAGCTGTAACAATCCTTCATAATGAACTCCCGGCCGCGCATCAGGCCGAATCTGGGCCTGATCTCATCCCTGAACTTGGTCTGTATCTGATACAGCATCAAAGGAAGCTCTTTGTACGATGAAACGTTGTTCCTCACCAGGTCGGTTATGACCTCTTCGTGCGTCGGCCCAAGGCAAAAGTCGCGTTCATGCCTGTCTTTCATCCTGAGGAGTTCCTTGCCGTAAACATCCCAGCGCCCGGTCTGTTTCCAAAGCTCGGCCGGCTGCACCGAAGGAAGAAGGACTTCCTGCGCGCCAGCCGCATCCATCTCCCTTCTTATTATGTTCTCGACGTTCCTTATCACCCTCCATCCGAGCGGAAGATAGGAGTAAATGCCCGCCGCCAGTTTTCGTATATATCCGCCGCGCAGCATCAGTTTATGGCTGATCACTTCGGCTTCGGAAGGATCATCCCTCAGTGTCGGGACAAGCAGTGCCGTCATTTTCATGGCAATTCTCCTGGTTCTACACGGGTATTTTTGAAAGGTCCGCGTATTGTTCAAAAAGGTCCCTTATCTGCGACAGAAGCGCCAGCCTGTTCCTCTTTAGGCCTGGGTCTTCGTGCATGACAAGGACCTTCTCAAAAAATACAGCCAGCGGCCCGGCGATCGGCGCCAGCTCTTTGAGGGCGGCGGCGTGTTCAAGCGCATCGGCTTTTGACCGGAAAGCGTCCTTAACGGACAAATAAGAGGCGTACAGCTTTTTTTCTTCGTCTTCAACGAACATTGAAGGATCCGCAGGAGAAAGAGCTTCCCTGGGACAGATCCTCTTAACCCTGTCCGCGGATACGGCAACATCCCTGAGCCACCCCTGGGACAGCGCGTTCTTTATTTCAAAAGCCCTGCAATATGAGTCGGTAAATATATCGGCGCTGGCGAGCACGGATTCGGCTATCTCCCGCCCGGAGCCGTCGTTCTCGAGCACCGCCCTGAACCTCTGAAGGATGAAATCCGAGGCTTTTTCTCTGAGAGAAGGCTCTCCGCCGGACAGCTCGAAGGCCTTTTCCAGCACGCGTGAAAGAGAGAGCCTCATATTGCCGCCGAGCATGATGGCCACGATCCCCTGGGCGCTCCTTCTAAGCGCGTATGGATCCTCGGACCCGGTGGGAACTATGCCGGCAGAAAAACAGGAAGCTATCGTATCAAAACGGTCGCTGAGCCCCAGGATGGCCCCCTCAATGCTGACCGGAAGCTCATCCCCGGCGAATGCCGGAAGATACTGTTCCATCAATGCAAGGGCTACGGCGGGATCCTCTCCAGCGGCCAGAGCGTAGCAACGCCCCATGACTCCCGCGAGAGACGGAAATTCGCCGACAAGATGGGTCGCGAGGTCGAACTTGGCAAGCTCCGCGGCCTTTCGGGCCTTCATAGCAACGGATCCGTCAGCGCCAAGCTGATCCGCTATAAAACCGCACAGCTCCCTCATCCGGAGCGTCTTGTCCATCATTGTGCCGGCTTTTTCCAGGTATGTTATCTTTTTGGTCTTTTCAACATAATGGGATACAGGGTGCTTTAGGTCCTCATCATAGAAAAATTTCGCGTCAGCGAGCCTGGCGTTCACCACCTGCTCATACCCGGCCGATATTTCCCGGAAATCGCGGCCGTCGGCAATAATAAAGAATGTATTGCTGCCCTGAACGGGAAAACATTTCTGCTGTTTTTTTATCACGGTCGATATGACCTCCTGAGGGATGGCTCCGCACAGCTCTCTTTTATACATGCCCTTGAGGACGCGCGGGTCCTCGACCAGGTCCGACACTTCGGCGATCAGCTCCGGATCGGGCGAGAGCCCTTTTTCCCCGTGATCCAGAGCGCCGGCTATATTTTTCTCTATCATTTCTTTTCTTGTCCGGTTCTCGGCTATCACACCCAGACCTTTTAGGAATTTTTTATACTCCTCGACCGTTTTGCCACGGAATTTTGCCTTTTTGCCTTCCGATAACGCCCTGTGGGACGGGACATCCTCTCCGGAAACGATCCCCGCGGCCTCGCATGGGAGCGGTTTACCCCCGAAAAAAGCCGAGATGTAATGTATCGGTCTTATGAAAGAATGATCCCCCTTGCCCCATTTCATCGATATGGGCAGATACGCCGACGAGAGAAGCTCCGCGGCCGCGGTCTTTAGGACCTCCTCCGACGGGAGTCCTTTTTCATCTTTTATGGCGAAAACATATTCTACATTGTTCACTTTTTCAAGTATAAGTCCGTCCAAAGAGACCCCTTTGGACGCCGCAAAAGCCTGGGCCGTTTTTGTGGGGGTGCCATCCTTGGAAAAAGCCTTTTCCTTTGACGGGCCCTTTATCTTAAGCTGAGCATCCGGCTGCATTGCCGGAACATCCGTCGCGGAGATTATTATCCTGCGCATGGTGCCGAACACTTCTATACGCCCTGATGTAAGGCGCTTTTGTGCAAGCAGTTTTTCCGCTTTGGCGGCGAGATCCGAGAACATGGGCTGCAGGAACCTGGCGGGAATCTCTTCGGTGCCTATTTCAATTATAAGGTCCTTAAGCTGCATCTTTTTGCTCCCAACAGAATATTATCACAATACGGAATGGCTTTTTTCGCCCTTATCAGTAAAATATGGACATAAGCTGGTCGAGCATATCCTCAAAGCCCACTTTTTCATAAGTGCCCTGCTTCAGGAAGTCGTTAACGGCGTCGATCTTTGCGATAGCTTCGTCTATTTTGGGGTTGCTTCCTTTTACATAAGCCCCTATGTTTATCAGGTCTTCCGCTTCGGAATATCTGGCCAGGACTTCCCTTAATTTGCCGGCCGCTTCTTTGTGTTCGTCAGAAACAAGGTTGGACATTATCCTGCTTACGCTCGGCAAGATGTCTATCGACGGGTAATGGTTCTTTGCGGCAAGGGCCCTGGAAAGTATGATGTGCCCGTCGAGTATGCTTCTAGACTGATCGGCGATCGGCTCGTTGAAATCGTCCCCTTCCACTAGTATCGTATAAAAAGCCGTTATGGATCCTTTTTCGGAAGTACCGGACCGCTCCATCAGTTTTGGGAGCATCGCAAATACCGACGGGGTATATCCTCTGGTCGTCGGCGGCTCTCCCGAAGCAAGCCCCACGTCCCTTTGGGCGTAAGCGAACCTTGTCGTTGAATCCATCATAAAGATGACCTTCATGCCCTGGTCCCTGAAGTACTCCGCGATAGCCGTGGCTACAAAGGAAGCCTTTAACCTGATAAGAGGAGGCTGGTCCGAAGTGGCCACCACCACCACGGATTTTTGCAACCCTTCCTCTCCTAGAGACTCTTCGATAAAATCCCTCACTTCCCTGCCCCGCTCTCCGATGAGCGCGATAACGTTAACATCAGCCTCAGCGTTCCTTGCGATCATGCCCATTAGGGTGGATTTGCCGACGCCTGAACCTGCGAATATCCCCATTCGCTGCCCGCGGCCTATGGTGAGCAATCCGTCTATGGCGCGGACGCCTACCCTCAGGATCTCGGTTACTCTGGGACGCTTCACGGGATCCGGAGGGTCCGCATCCATGGGACGCTCTTCTTCCGACAAAAGAGGTCCCTTGTCATCTATTGGTTGGCCAAGACCGTTAAGTACTCGCCCAAGCACCTGCTGGCCTACTTTTACTTTCAGGGGATGCCCGGCGGCAAGCACTTCCGAACCCGGGGATATTCCGGCGGTGGTACCCAAAGGCATGAGCAGAACGCGGCCTTCTTTAAAACCTACGACCTCCGCATAGGTCTGAGATTTTCCCTTTTCCACGCTGATAACACAGAGGTCGCCGATGGACACTCCCTGCACCTGCGCCTCGAGTATAAGACCGACCACCTGAATGACCTTGCCTATGACCCTGACCGAATCAGCCTGTTCTACCGCGCGGTGGTACTTCTCAAAGTCTATCGTAAATTCTTCGCTGGGAGCGGTTTCAGTCTGAATCACTGTCCTGCGCCTTCCCTATGGCCTGTTCGATAAGAGAAAGTTTTGTCGATATTCTGGCATCAACAAAGCCCAGATTTGTCTCTATTACGCATCCCCCCGGGTCCACCTGGCTGTCTTCCAATATGGAGAGGTTCTTTACTCCGTCAACTATCCCCGCGAGCCTGTCTTTGTAGTCCTTGATGGAATCAATGTCGTCTCGGTTGACCTTTACGATGACGGTCTCCCTGTCACTTACCCTGTTTATAGCCTCGGCTACGATATTCATCACGACCTCTTTATTGGTGGACACTTCCGTCCTTATGATCTGTTCCGCTATTTTGAGGGCTAGTCTTGCTATCTCATTTTCGGAATCTTTTACGATCTTCTTCCTTTGCTTTATCGCGTCGTTCAGCGTCTCCATTGCCTGGTTTATTATGTCCGATATCTGCGACTGCCCTTCTCTCCTGCCTTCTTCCAGGCCTTCCTCCCTGGCAGATGCTCTGAGCGCTTCCGCTTCCGCCTGGGCGTTGGATATTATATCCTGAGACTCGGATTGCGCCTGTTCTATTATCTTTGAGGCTTTTTCGTACGAGGACTCGACCATATCTTCACCGCCGGACACGTCCTCCATGAGGCTGTCCTGATCGGGCTGAACAATATCGTCTGCCGGCACGTCCTCCTGCTGTACATAGGAAACGGCCTGCGGCCTAGGAGAAGCATGCCCTACGTCAAGGTAGCCTTTCTCGATTATCTTGCTTTTCTTTATCAGTGCCATTATCAGTTCAAAGCCATCCTTTCAAGCCTTCCGGAAAGTATCTTCACCACGGACTCTTTAACCTGCTCCCGGACCGGAGGGTTCTTGAGGGACTTGAGCATCCTCTCAAGATCGGACCTTCTTTCGGTCATAAAAGACAGGACTTCCTTGCGCTGCACTTCAGGCAACACGGAAAGCACGAAAGCTACCACCCAGACCCTTTCCGCCGAAAGGGCAGCGGCTATTTTTCTGGGCTGCGAATAAAAAAGTATGTCATACGGGCTCCTCGGTGATTCCTGGACGGGAGCCTTATCCTGTGCGCCGGTCGGAGTATACGGTTTTTTCTCGGCGACCGGAGCGGCCTTTGCCGAAGGAAGCGTCATGAAGCCGGAAAATTCCTCAAGCACCGAGCTGATCAGCTCCGGGGACGGGGCCGGAAGATTGTTCATGCCTGATGTTATCGCATCGGACAGATCCTCCGGAAGGAACTTGAGTATCTCCGACGAGATCTCCGTTCCTAACAAAGAGAGAAGTATAGTGGCTTTTTGTCTTCCGGTGAGAACCATTACTGCTTATTCTCCTCTTCTTCCGTCAGCCATTTTTCTATGAGTTTGGCCACCTTTTCCGGGGACCTGGCGACGGTGTTCCTTACCTGGTCAACCGCCGACGGTGCCGCAGCCCCTCTGGAAAGAGGGACCGTTTTTCCGGGAACAGGACGATTTGGTTTTTTCTTGCCTCTCCTGCGGATGATCCTTCCGAGTATCAACAGCAACAGGAATCCTCCGCCTCCCCACAACACTGCGGGATTGGCCTGCCGCAAGGCCGAAACTATCATAACGACCGGTCCTGCGGTATCCGACACAACAGCCTCCTCGGTAGATGAGGGTTCGGGGGTCGAGATCGCTCCTCCTATGGTTTCCGGTCTCGCTGCCGTCGCATAATGGAACGGCACCTGCCTTATAACTATTCTGTCCCCCCTAAGGCTGTTATATGGGAGTGCCGAAGCCACCATATCCGACGTGGTCTTTTTTAGCTGTTCGGTCAGGTTAAAACGGTTGTCAACAAGGATTATCACCGTCATCTTGGTAATGCTCTCGTTGAAAAGCTCTATTTCGGTCTTCTTTGTATCGGCAGGCCGTTTCTTCCTTCCGGGCGCTTCATAGTCCTCGATATCCAGGCTCACCTTTACCAATATGCTGTTCGGCGGATAGAACCTGTTCACTATTGTCTGCGCCTTGGAAGAAAGAGTGTTCTCCATTTCTTCTTTTGCCTTCAAAGCCGCCAGGGCTTTTTCCTCCGGTGTTTTCGGGAGCATCTTTTCCGTGCTCACGGTCTCGACCTCTTTGGTCGGGAGCTGAGCTTCTGGCTGTTCCGGCATTTTTGCCGGCTTTATCACGTCGAACCTGTCCTCTTTTTCCTGCGGAAATATGGGAGGAACTGAAGCGGCCTCCGGCGTAACGGCCTCCGGGCCTGTGAGTATGTTGCCGTAAATATCTACTATGCTCACGTTCTCGGGCCTGAGGTTCTCGACGCTGTGGGACACAAGACGCACGATACCGTTCACCTGTTCCCTGGAAAGCCTTCTCCCGACCTTGAGCTGAAGGAGGACCGAAGCGGTTACTGGGACCTGGGTCACCTCAAAAAGAGTGGTCTGAGGCATCACTATCTGAACCCGGGCATCCTGCACAGCATCTATCTTCTTTATAGTTCGGGCCAGCTCTCCTGATATCGCCCTGACAAGCTGTATGCGTCTGTCAAAATCCGTCGTCCCTAACCGTGATTCATTGAAGATCTCCCAGCCTACAGAGCCCCCTACCGGAAGGTTTTTCTGCGCAAGCCCCAGCCTGGCTTCGTCAGCTTTGTCCTTGGGAACAGCGACCGATGTGCCGCCATCCTTTATCTGATACGGGATCTTTTGCTCTTTCAGCTGGGCCACAACATCCGCGGAATCTTTCAGTTCAAGATTGGAATATATCACCACATAACCGGAATAAGGGTCCCTGACGCCGCACGACCTTAAGAAGCCCAGCACAAATACAAGCGCGATAACGACGACAACGGACGCCATTATCAACAGCCGTCTGGCTTCAGATCCCGCTACCGCTGATCCCATTCATCACTCTCCCTTTTTACCAGCATTATATCTGCATCTGGGTCATTTCTTTGAAAGTGTTCACCGCGGAGGTCACTACCGCCACGGCAAGCTGCACGGAAAGGTTCATTTTGGAGGTCGCGATCATCACATCGGAAAGCTCCGCCTTGCCTTCAACGAACTGCTGTATCAGCATATTTGTATCGTGTTCCATCCTGCTCACGCCTTCCAGTGAATCAACGGCCTTCTGGAGCACATCGTCAAACGTGCGTATCTGCCTGAACTCTTCTCCGGCAGGCGGCTGCTGGGGTACCGATACGGGAGCTGGCAGCGTTTCTCCTGGCCCGAGTATCTGGGCCAGCAGGTTCGGGTCTATCCGTCCTATGGATTCAACCATTGATCCCTCCTCATCTTACCGCGCTTACTGTATCTGAAGCGTATCGTTCCCCATTTTTTTCGTAGCATTAAGAACGGCTATATTCGCTTCGTAAAGCTTGCTGGAATAGACCATATCGGCCATCTCCGTCGGAAGCGAAACGTTAGGCAGCGTGACATAGCCGTTCTCATCCGCATCGGGATGTCCTGGATTGAATACCTTGGGCATAGGGGCGGAATAATCGTCCACAGCTCTTGCCGTCACGCCACCTGACACCGGTCTGTCGGCCCGTCCCTGAGCCCTGTCAAGCACAGAGGAAAAAGATTCCATCGGGGTCTCGGAATATACGACCGTTTTTTTCACGTACGGCGTCCCGTCCGAGGTCCTTGTTGTGTTTATATTGGCAATATTGCTGGCTATGACCTCCATATGCAGGCGCTGGGCCTGTATGGCCGATGCCGATATATCGAACGCATTACGTAGGCTCACCCGTTATTTCCTCCCCTGTGAGATAACGGTCCTTAATATCGCGAGTTTTGAGGACATGAGCTTTAGATATGCGGCATGCCGGCCGCTGTTCTTTGCCTGTTCCGCCATTTCTTCTTCAAGATTGACCCCCGGAGACTCCCTGCGTTCAACGGCCCTTCCCAGCACTTTATCGAACTTCTGGGGAACATAGCCGGGAGTGTTGGCGTTAGCGATATTATGCGCTATTATCTCGTGGGTCTTGGTGGCCGCCGTGATCCCTTTCTCAAGAGAAGTCATTGTAGGATCAAAAATGCCGTCAACCATCAAATGCTCCTGCCTTCCTTTACTTCAGCTTTTCTTTGAGATGCGTGATCGCCCTGGATATAAGACGGTTCACCTTGCTGCGGGAAAGCTTAAGCTCCGCGGCGATCTCTTTCTGGCTCACGCTTTTCCGGAAGAACATTTCAAGCGCGGTCCTCTCAAGCTTCGGCAGCTCTTTTATCTCTCTGTTGAGCCTTTCCTGCAGTTCCGAAGCTTCGGAATCCTCTACCTGGGTCCTTTCCCCGGATACCTGAACTTCAGTATTCTCTGTAAGCTGTTCCAGGGAGACAAGATACATCAGCGCAGAAGCCGATACTATCTTTTGTATCTTTGACACGGCGGACTTGAATTCGCCTTCGCTGAGCTTTTTCTTTTCCAGCATCTTAGCGTCCTTTTTGGACATTCCGGACTGCTCTTTGCCTTTCAGGACCGCGGAATAACCTTTTTTAGCCAGATCGCGCACCATGACCTGTATCCTGTAAGGCACCGGATTATAGCATTTGAGTCCGTCGAGTATCTCTCCTCTTACGCGGTACGAGGCATAAGTCTCGAATTTTACGCCCCTTTTAGGATCAAAATTATCCCAGGCTTTCATCAGCCCCACCATGCCGTCGCTCACGAGATCGTTATAATCTATGTTGGGCGGAAGTCCCTTGCCGGAGATCATGGAAGCTATGGAATGCACCAGGGGCATATATGCCTCCATTGCCACAGGAGGCCTGAAAGTCGTCTGCTGGGCCGCCGTTTTTTTGTTCTTTTTGGCTATCTTCATCGCTGACATATCACATCCCTCTCAAATCACCGCCGGACATCTTAGCTTCCTTGGCTATACTCTCCTCCACAAGCCGGTTAAGGCCAAAAACATCGCTCTCCGCAAGCTGTCTGATCATTTCATCAGTGAGCATGTCCGAGTATAAACTGTTGTTAATATTATCATCTAACATGTCGTTCTTCCACTGGTTCTTGAAAATTTCCTTTAACATCCCCTGCAAAAATACCGATGAGAACGCAGCGGCATATTCTTTGCTTGTTGCGTTCTGTCCTCCCGGCGCAGACATGCCGACTGGAGCATCCGGCACAGCCCCTATGGGAGGCAAATACATAGACATGCTACATCACCTCTATTTCGGTATTCATGGCTCCCGAAGCTTTTATTGCCTGCAGTATGGCTATAAGCTCCCTAGAAGAAGCTCCTATTGCGTTCAGGCTCCTTATAAGATCCCCGAGCGTGGCTCCGCCGCCGACTTCGCTCAAAGGCCTGCTCTGTTCCGTAACTGAAAGGCTCTGCGCCGGAGAAAGTCCGGAGAGCATGTCGCGGCTGGACGGTTCGGCCACCGTAACCGTAATATGCCCGAAGGTAACCGCGACAGGAGCGATCCTGACATTTTCACCTATAACAACAGTACCGGTCCTCTCGTTTATAACGACCTTTGCCCTGACATCAGGGACTACCGTAAGGTTCTCAACCCTTGAGATAAGATCAACTATATCCTCCCCTATGGCGGCCGCTACTACTATGGTCGACGGATCTTCAGCCTTCGCATCCATGCCGGCCTGGGCTATCGTATAGGCAACCCTCGAAGCGGTAGTAAAATCGGGTTCGTTCAATACCACTGAAAAGAAAGATGATGTGCCCACTCCGGACAAAAAAGCCTCTTCGGTAAGAGCCACCGAGGAGACCGACTCAAAATTAGCGTATACTTCCCTTTCGACTATGGCCCCGTTGGGTATCTTGCCCGAGGTCGATACTTCCGAACCGACGGAAGGAGCCCCGGGAACATGGACGCTCCCGACCGATAAAGGCCCCTGAGCCACGGCATAAACATTATTGTCCGCTCCCTGCAAAGGTGTCAGGAGAAGCGTACCGCCCCTCAAGCTTGTCGCATCCCCCAGCGATGACACTGTCACATCGATCCTCTTCCCGGGCTTAGAAAAAGCCGGCAGATTCGCGGTGACCATCACGGCGGCAACATTTTTGGATTTGAACTCCTGGGCTCTCGGGACGTTGGCCATGTTATAGATCGGATTTGTCCCTGAGGTATTGAGCGGTGACGGTCCCTGAAGCCCCATGCGGGTCAAGAGGTTCGTAAGGGCCTGCTTCGTGAATTCGGTCTGCTGGCTGTCGCCCGTGTGCCTTAGGCCTACCACAAGACCGAATCCCATCAGCTGGTTGTCCCTGACCTCGCGTATTGAAGCTATGTCTTTTATCCTGACGGCAGGCGACTGAGCATGGATCTGGCCTGCACAGATCAAGACCGCCGAACAAACAAAAAGAAAAAAAGCCAGCTTATTTTTCAATCTCGCCTTCTCCTTAAAATATGAAGTTCAGCACTCTCATCAGGATGCCGGGGGATGATGATTCTCCGACTGCCCCCGTACCCTTTACGGACACTTCCGCATTTGCGACCTGATAAGAATAGACCGTGTTCCATGAAGTTATGTCCTTCGGACGGATCATGCCTGATATCCTGATCTCCTGTTTTTCCTCGTTCACCGACACTTTGTGCATTCCGTCTATCACGAGATTTCCGTCCGGCATCACTTCCCTGACAGTTACGGCAACCGTGGCCAGCACGTTGCTGGAACGCGTGGTCGAACCGGAACCTTTGAAAGCCTGGCTCCTCGATCCCTGCAAGCCTGCGGAAGGAGCGATCGTTCCCTGAAGTTTTTGTATGGTATGCGAAAAACTGGCTCCAAGGCTGTCCTGGTTCTGCGTGTCGGTGCCCGCCCTCTGTACGGCCGATGTGCTCTCAACTATCAGGACCATTATTACATCCCCTGCTTTGTAAGGCTTTTGTACCACGAAGGGGGAAGAGCTGTTCTCTATCCAGAGAGAGGATGAAAAAACAGCGGAGTTCATGAGCATCAGCATGCAAAACAACGCGGCAAATATCCTCATATCATCTACTCCAACACTTTTTTTATTTTGTTGTTCTCGTCCACAAGGACCACTTTTGTCTTGAACTTCACGGCGCTTTCTTCGTCCACCAATCCGTAGGATATTACTATTATCAGGTCGTTAACAACTCCCATTCGCGCGGCCCCCCCGTTCAGGCAAACGGTCCCTGATCCTTTTGGGCCTTCTATCAAATAGGTTTCAAATCGCTGCCCGTTGGTCACGTTAACGACCTGGACCTTTTCTCCTGACAGCATCCCGGAAGCGTCCAAAAGCTCCCGGTCAACGGTAAGAGAGCCTTCGTAATCTATACAGGCCTCGGTAACCCTTAGCCTGTGTATCTTTGAAAGGCATAACTGCCTGAGTATCATATTGCCTCCACCTCCCCGGTCCCTACAACCCTTCCGTCAACTATCTTTTTCGATCCAGGGTTCCTAACCCTTATATTAGCATTGATATGGCCGTCTTCAAGCGCCACGCCCCTTACCTTGACCAGAATGCCGTTCGAGCTCTTAAAAAGCGTGACCGTATCTCCTTTTTTTACCGCCGGCACTTCTTTGGGCATCCAGTCCAAAACAAGTCCTCCCCTGGATATCATGGTGGAAGCCTGCCTTCCCAGTGCTTTTTTAGCGTCGACGAGATAGTTGGACGGAAGATGCGTCACGTCCCTTTCGGAATATCCGATGTTCTTAGAGGTAAAAATATCTCCCTGGCGTATCCTTGAAGTAGCGACCACAACATTCCTGAATATCCTGATAGAAGTCCTTAGATTGACCCTTTCCTTTAACTGCGCGCCGGAATACAGTTCTATCGGGACGACAACATCACCGGAAAGCGCCAGGTTCTCCGGATAAGCTATCCTCATCTCCATACCGGCAGATGCGGGAATCCTGCCGGTCTCACGGAAAGAGATCTCTACCCTGGCCTTATCAAGAAAAGGCGACCGTCTCACGATCTCGCTCTTCACCAGGGTTTCAAACCTTGCAAGATCCTCGCTGGAGGAATATACCGTACCGGAAAAAACCGCAGAAAAGACCAGACAAGCCGCCAACAATGCGGCGAGAAAACCTCCCTTAACGGAAATAGCCTTCAATTGCTCATCCTTTCATCTGTATTGCCGAAGTGACCATCTGTTCATAGCTCTGTATAGCCTTGGTGACCGTATCAAAAACCCGCTGTATCATGACCATGCGCATCATTTCCGATATCACGTCAACATTGGCCTGCTCAAGGGCTGACTGCTGTATGGCACCAAAACCGGTTTGTCCGGGCGTCCCGAAAATAGGGTCTCCCGAGGCTTCGGTCTGTGCGTACAGGTTCTGTCCAAGGCTCTTCAGTCCGGACGGATTTGAGAACTTGGCAAGATTGATCTGTCCTATCTCGTTCAGCTCCAAAGAGTCGTCGATTGAAACAAGGACAGTCCCGTCGAAACGGATAAGGACGCTGGTGGTGCCGTCGGGAAATATTATCGGCGGGTCGAGCAGCCTTCCGTTAGGGTCTACCATGTTGCCTGCGTTGTCCGAATGAAAGTTCCCGGCCCTGCTGTAGGCTGTAGTTCCGTCCGGCATCCTTAGCTGGAAGAAACCCTCTCCCTGGATAGCCACATCGAGAGGGTTGTTGGTTATTTCGATCGTTCCCTGTGAAAAATCCTTCGGAGTGCCGACCACCCTGACACCCAGCCCGGACTCGACCCTGTTCTTTGCATTACCTATGTCTTCCCGGCGGTCAAAAGCATCGTCGAGATAATTGGCAAAGTCCTTGTTCACATAGAACATGCTCTCTTTTTCAACTCTGCCCTTTTTAAAAGCTACCGTTTTGGAGTTGGCCAGGTTATTGGTTATATTGGACATCTCCTCCTCAAAGGTGTTGAGCCCGGTGGCCGCAATATACAAAGGTTGGAACATGGTCGGGCACCTCCTATGCTTTTATTGGACGGGCCTTCCTATCTCTATTATCTTCTGCATATCAGCTTCTCTGTTCTTTATTATCTTGGCCGCCAGTTCGTAAGACCTCTGGGTTGTAATGAGATTCGTCATTTCGTTTATTATGCTCACGTTGGACGATTCGATAAAACCTTGAGCGATGGTCGGGCTCTCATCTTCTTCATACACGACCCCTTGCTGAGGCGACTTAAAAAAAGAATTGTTCACCGAAACAAGAGAGGACGGATCCCTGAATTTCACCACCCTTATCTTGTCCACTTCAACATCATCTACCAGCAGCGCCCCATTCCTTGAAACTTCAAACTTTGAGCCTGGAGCTATCGATATCGGACCGGACCGTCCCATTACGGGAAAATTGCCCGAGGAAGTCAAAAGCCTGCCGTCTTCGTTGATGTAAAAACGCCCGTCCCTGGTAAAGAACTCTCCTTCCCGGGAAAGCACGACAAAATATCCGTCACCCCCTATCGCCATGTCGGTGTTCGATCCGGTCTTGAACATGGCCCCGTACCTCATATCGTTGTATGAACCGGTTACTTTAGGGATCGCCATAAATGAGGTCCCCCTGTTCTCCTCGGACCTTGTGGCGTTCTCGAGAGCAAGAGGAAATGAGGTCGCAACGACATCGGACTTTCTGTAACCCGGCGTCTGGGCGTTGGCTACGTTATTCATCAGCATCTTGGCCTTCATTTCGGAAGTCTCAAGAGCGTTTTTGCCTATCTCAAGTATCCTGTCGGCCATTAATGCCTCCGCCTGAGTTTAAGTTATATTTATTATACACAAAGACGCGGAAAAAGCAACGTTTTTTTCTTGGAAAAAATCGCGAGGCCTGTATATATCACTGTTTCAGTTTACTGTACAGTTTTTTCTTCTTTTCGGCCATTTTGTCCAATTGATAGACGTAAAAAAGAACTTCGGCCACGAGAGTATATAGTTCAGCGGGTATCTGAGCATCAAGCTCAAGCTTCGAAAGCAGCTCTGCCAGCTTTGGATTTTCGTAAAGGGGGATCTCATTCTCGTCGGCGATACGGAGTATTTCGTCAGCCACCACCCCCCTGCCGGATGCCAGCACAAGCGGCGCCGCATCCTTTTCCACATCATACCTGAGCGCGATGGCGGTGCGTTTTTTCTCGCCGGATTCCTCCAGCTGGTCCTTTTTCTTTATGTTCTTCAGGGCTTCTTTGATCTCTGCCATTTTATATCGTGCTATCTATCCTGAAAAGCCTTTCCAAACCGAGCAAAGGTATCAGGAACGGTTTAATGCTGCACATCGTCTTGTTGACCCGCGACTGGCACTCTTCGACATTATACCCTTTTTCGGAGAGCTTCCTTTTCAGGTTCACGCTTTCCGAATCGCACAGTCTTTTTGTGTCCTCTTCTTCCGTGTTAAAGAGCATCTTGACATTATTATCCCTTACGATCACCGATACCACCATTTTCCCCAGCGCCTCGGTCTCAAGCCCTATGGCAATGTGCGTATCATTCATGTCGACCGCGTTCTTTCTTTTTGGGTCCTGTTTTACGATTATCTCCACGCTTGAAGGCGGGGTCAGCATGTTGTTAGGTATCTGATAATAAAGGTAGTCGTCCTGCTGCCCCATGTAGCTCTTGGATGCCCGCTGGCTTAGTATGGCCTGCGAAGTAAGGTTCTCCAAAAGGTCTCCGAGTTTTTTGGATGCGGCGATCACGGCTGACCTGGCGGCTTCGTTCTCAGGCGTGGCCGCGGCTTCTTTGGACAGGGCCCGGTTCTGTATACCGTCCAGAAGAGAATTGAGGGCCCTGATGTCGTTCATCAGATCGTCACGCCCTATCGCCGAGCTCCCCTCCGTGCCGAACTTATATTTTTTCGGCAGGTCCTCTATTATCGCCGAGAATTGCCCTATCAGCGATGTTATCTGAGATAAAAGTGCTGGAGGAAATGATGAAGCGTTCATCTGTATGGAGGCCGAGAGCTGGGCAAGAGAACTGTTGAGAGCCGAAAGCTGGCCGGTCACGTTCGGGGTCTCTGAAAGCTGGTTGGACAGCATTTTTACGGCCTCGGACGAATTCGTTATGCCTTTTGTGAGCAGGACCATGGCGGCCTCCTGGGTACTGGAGGATTTATTGGTCCCCTCCGTCATGGCCATGGCTTTTATAAAGTTCTCGCGGCTCAGCTCCACGCCGAACCTGAGCATAAGCGATGCCAGCTTAACATTGGCTTCTGTCGAAGGGATATTTATGGAAGTAAGGTGTGATGTAACATCGTTTACGGTAAGTTCCCTGACCGCCTGAGAAGCCGTTGTCGTTGAAGCAGAAGCGGTGGCCGTGGCTGCAGATGTCGAGGACTGCGCCGCAACTGACTGAGAAGCCTGAGTGGACGATGCCGCCTGGCTAGAGGACTGCGAAGATGCCGATTGGCTGGCAGACTGGGAAGAAGACGAGGTGGTTTGCTGAGTCTGGGTCTGTGTTTCCTGTTGCGTCTGGCTCTGGGATTTTGTCTGTGGCCATATCACCGGCTTGCCCGGATGTATGCCGCCCGCGGAAGTTTGAAGATCGGCCATTGGTCACACCTCCACAAAATGATATATTCACGGGCGGAAAAAGTCAACTTTTGGGAATATCGCACCCGTATATTGTATATATCGTGTATATCAATGGCAAACTTGCGGGAACCGATGATTATTTCTGGGGCTTTGCCTGTGTCTTGGCTTTGGCATCTTCTTGAGCCGGCTGCTTGGCCTTGTCGGCGGCTGCTTGATCTCCCGCAGCGGCTTCGGCTGCAGGCGCTTCGGCGGCACCAACTTCTATAGAGGCCGCATCCGCAGTGGCTGCTGGAGCAGCTTCCTCTTCGGTCGGAGAGCTGACTATGGCCACCGGTTCGTCTTTTGGGGTAAGAATGGTCACGCCCTGAGGAGGCACTATACCAGAAACGTGGATGGATTCCCCTATCTTCAGAGGGGACACGTCTACCTTGATCTTGTCGGGAATATTACCCGGAAGACATTTAACCTCAAGCTGTCTCATCGAGTGTACGAGTATGCCGCCCTCAAGCTTCACGCCTTCCGGCTCTCCGACAAACTCGATAGCGACCTTGGTCCTTATTTCCTCCTGCATATTGATCTTCAGAAAATCTATATGCATAACCTGATCGGTCATGAAATCGGTCTGCAGATCGTGAGCGAGCACCGGTATGGATTGGGACCCTTTCTGGTCCTTTACCACAAGTGATATCAACGCGTTCTTGTTGGCCCCTTTGGAAAAAAGCGAGGAGAACTTCTTTCTGTCAACCTCTATGTTCAGCGGCTCCATACCCTGTCCGTAAACAACGGCAGGGATGCCCCCGCGCCCGCGGACCCTATTGCTTTTTTCGTTCCTTAGCGCTACTTCAAGATCAAGATTTTGCATACGTTCTAATTATAACTCGATTTTCCTGAAAAAACAACTTCTGTTGCCGGTATGGCAGGCCGGCCCGGTCTGCTTTATCTTGAGGAGGACGGCATCAGCATCACAGTCATAGTATATTTCCATGACTTCCTGAATATTGCCTGAAGTCTCCCCTTTCATCCAGTATTTTTGCCTGCTTCTGCTCCAATACCAGGCCTTTCTGTCCTTTATGGTCCTCTCCAAAGATTCTTTGTTCATATAAGCCAGCATCAGGACCTCATTTGTCTCATGGTCCTGCGCTATTGCCGGTATCAAGCCGTCCTTGTCAAATTTAAATTCCTGCATAAATATTCTCCGCGTCAGATCTATTGTTCAGTCCTGGCAAATTCTATCCAGGCGCTGCCTGGCCCCGTTATCCGCTCAATGTTGCTGATCAGCTCCTGGCCGATGCGGGTGCCGTAGCTTTCGGACGCTGATACTATTTTATCACCGATATGTATATATGTGTCTTCTTCACCCTTGAACATGGCAAGAACGCTCTTCAGGTTCACAAGATCTTCCTGTCTGACCGAAGAAGACAACCTGATGTGTATGCTTCTTTTGGCGGATGTTTCCTCCAAAAGCTCGGCGGAATCAACAATGACCTGGGCTTCGTCATTCCTGAAATCCACTTTGCCTTTTATCACAAGGGCCGCGTCCTCCGAAAGCAGGAAGGACACTTTTTCATAGGTCTTGGGAAAAAAGACCACGGCGACCGATCCCGTCAGGTCCTCTACCTGGGCGATCATCATCTGATCGTTCTTGCGCGTAGTGACCTTTCTTAGGTTCTTAAGGAGCCCTCCGATGACCACGCTGGACCCCGCACCTTTTTCCGCTACCTCTCCCGCTCTGCATGTCGTGCGCATCAAAAGCTGCTCGCTTATGCTATGGAGAGGATGGTCCGAAAGATAGATCCCCAAAAGCTCCTTTTCCATGCGCAGCAGCTGGTCTTTTGGGAACTCCTCGGCATCATCCCCTGGAGCAGAAGCTGTCTCAGCCGACCTGAACATGTCCTTATCGGAAAAAAGCGCGGCCTGTTTGGAGGAGGAACGGCCGTTCTTGCTGCTCCTTGAGAGCTCGCCTTCATACGAAGAAAGCAATCCCGCCCTTGTGCGGCCGAGGCCGTCAAAGGCCCCGCATTTGATGAGGCTTTCAAGGACCTTTTTATTTACCAGACGGTTGTCTATTCTGTCCGCAAAATCCCTGAACGACTTGAAAGGCCCGTCCTTTTTTCTGGACTCGAGGATGGAGTCTATGGCTCCGTAGCCCACGTTCTTGACGGCGGCCAGAGCGAATCTGATCCCTCCTTCCACCGGCATGAATTCCTTGTGGCTCTCATTTATGTCCGGCGGAAGCACCTTGATGCCCATTTTTCCCGACTCGGCAATGTAAAAACTGACCTTGTCGGTATCTCCCACAGCCGAGGTAAGCAGCGCCGCCATGAATTCCACCGGGTAATTAGCCTTCAGATAGGCTGTCTGATAGGATATCATTGCATACGCCGTGCTGTGGGATTTGTTGAACCCGTAACCAGCGAATTTTTCGCACAGGTCAAAGAGCTCCCTAGCCTTGACCTCCGGGAAACCTTTTTTTACTGCGCCGCTGACGAACTTTTCACGCTGTTTTGCCATTTCAAGAGGATTTTTCTTCCCCATGGCATATCGCAGGACATCGGCCTCTCCCATGGTGAACCCGGCTATGGCGCTGGCTATCTGCATGACCTGCTCCTGATAAAGTATCACGCCGTACGTTTCTTCAAGTATCGGCTCGAGCTCCTTTAGTTCGTACGAAACTTTGTTGAGCCCTTTTTTTCTGTTGACAAAATCCTCAACCATGCCGCTCTCAAGAGGGCCCGGGCGGTAAAGCGCAAGAAGCGCTATTATATCCTCGAACCTGGACGGCTGAAGGTTCTTTATGAGAGCCCTCATCCCCTGACCTTCCAGCTGGAATATCCCTATGGTATCGCCCCTGGACAGAAGCTCATATGTCTTCTCGTCATCCAGAGGAAGTTTCTTCATATCAAGTTTTTTTTCGCGGATCTTTTCTATCAGTTCGACCGCTCTCGCTATCATGGTCAGGTTCCTGAGCCCCAGAAAATCCATCTTGAGCAGGCCGATCTTTTCTATCTCTTTCATGGCATATTGAGTAACGATCTGGTCATCGCCGGAAAGCTGCAGGGGAACGTACTCCGACAGGGGCTTCTGCGATATGACCACCCCCGCGGCATGCACCGAAGCATGTCTGCTGAGCCCCTCGAGGGTCTTTGCGGTATCTATGAGGTTCTTTACGTTCGAGTCTGAAGAATAGGCTGTCTTGAACTCCTTCACCTCGGAAAGCGCTTTGTCTATCGAAGCGTCGGGAGAAGCGGGGATCATTTTTGCTATGCGGTCCACTTCAGCCAGGGGGACCCTCAGGACGCGTCCGACATCCCTTATGGCCCCTCGCGCCGCCATGGTGCCGAAAGTGATGATCTGGGCAACGTGGTCAGCGCCGTATTTGCGGCAGACATAGTCTATGACCTCCTGCCTGCGCTCATAGCAGAAATCCGTATCTATATCAGGCATCGTCACGCGTTCGATGTTCAGGAATCTCTCGAATATCAGGTTATACCTGAGAGGATCTATATCCGTTATGCCTGTGGCGTAGGATACTATACTTCCGGCTGCCGACCCTCTGCCCGGACCTACCTCTATATCTTTGCTTTTGGCGTAATTTATGAAATCCTGGACGACCAGAAAGAACGGCGCATATCCCATCTTTTCTATGACAGAGAGCTCATAGCGCACTCGTTCCTCTACCTCGCGCGAAGGATCCGGGCCGTACCTTTTTCGGACACCTTTCTCCACGAGTTCCTGCAGGAAGGACATGTGAGTATGCCCCTCGGGTACCGGAAAATCCGGAAAGTGAAGTTTGCCGGTCTCAAGTTCAAAATTACATTTCCCGGCGATCTCAACCGTATTATCCAGCGCCGATTCCATCTCCCCGAAAATAGCCGACATCTCTTCGGCGGACTTGAGATAAAATTCCTCACCGGAAAATCTCATCCTGGTCTCGTCATCATACGTGCGGCCGGTCCCGATACACATCAGGACGTCCTGAGCCCTTGCATCTTCACGCTTCGTATAATGGGAGTCGTTTGTGGCCACGAGAGGAATGCCCAGGGTCTTCGACATCTCCGCGAGTTTTTTTAATACTGCCGTCTGTTCAGGTATCCCGTTGTCCATCACCTCAAGGTAAAAATCCCCGGAGAACCTTTCTTTGAACCATTTGGCGCAAGACAGGGCTTCCTCTTCTTTTCCGGAAAGGATCAAAGAAGGTATCTGGCCGGCCAGGCAGCCGCTCAATACGACCAGGTCTTTTCCGTATCTTTCGAGAAGTTCCCTGTCAACACGGGGCTTTTGATAAAAGCCCTCGGTATTTGAATGCGTGACGAGGGAAAGCATGTTGCGGTAGCCCAAGGCGCTCTTTGCCAGCACCGTGAGATGATAAGGAGACCGGTCCTCCCGCGTCTCCTTATCAAATCGTGTGCGCGGGGCAAGATACATCTCGCAGCCTATTATCGGTTTGATGCCGGCTTTTTTGGCAGCCAGATAGAACTTGACCGCGCAACACATATTGCCGTGGTCGGTCACGGCAACGGACTCCATCCCGAGCTCTTTGGTCCTCTTTATGATGTCGTCCAGCCTGCTGGCACCGTCCAACAGGCTGAATTCGCTGTGAACATGCAGATGGACAAAATCCCTGGACCGGATCATTTTACTTCGCCGCCCCTATTTTGAACATCTTGGTACCGCAGGTCGAGCACACACCGCTCACGGCCGGTTTGCCGTTCTTCAGGGTGACTTCCTGGGCATCCTTCATTTCTTTTTTAGATTTGCACTTAACGCAATAAGCTTCCACTACAAGATCACCCCCTTATCTATTTCCCGAGTTGATTATGCGGACAATACTAAGCTTATACTACAAAAAGTATTCTTGCAAGGGTTTTACGAGAAGGTCGTTTTTCTTAAGGGATTCAACAGCGCTTGCCAGGGCCGAGGCGCCGGATATGGTCGTGACCACAAGTATGTTCTTCATTAGCGCTTCTCTTCTTATATGGAACTCGTCCTCTCTGGATCCTTTGCCCATAGGAGTGTTTATAACATACTGTATCTTGCCCGACTTGATCTCGTCGACTATATTGGGCCGCCCCTCGCTCACTTTGTTAACCCTGCGCACGGAGACCCCGCTCCTTCCAAGGGAGTTGGCCGTGCCCTCGGTGGCCACTATCTCAAATCCCAAAAGCGAGAAGTTCTTGGCTATCGGGACCACGCTGCGCTTATCCTTGTCCTTGACGGAAATGAATACCGAACCTGACACCGGAAGCTTCTCTCCGGCGCCGAGCTGGGCCTTGGCAAAAGCCTCTCCGAACCTGTTTGAGAGGCCCATGACCTCTCCCGTGGATCTCATCTCCGGCCCCAGTATTATGTCCTGCTTGGAGAACTTGATAAAAGGGAGTACGGCCTCTTTGACCGAGATATGCTCTGGCGAAGGCTCTTTGACCCCCAGGCTTTTCAGCGTCTTGCCTCCCATCACCCTGGCAGCTAATTTAGCCCAGGGAATGCCGGTAGCCTTGCTCACAAAAGGGACCGTCCTTGAAGCGCGCGGATTGACCTCAAGAACATACACTCTGTCGTTCTTATATGCGTACTGAACGTTCATGAGCCCTACGACCTTCAGTTTCCTGGCCATCAACTTGGTGTATTCCTTTATCTTCTCGATGGTCTCGGAACCGAGAGAATACGGAGGAAGAACGCATGCGCTGTCGCCGCTGTGTATACCGGCTTCCTCGATGTGTTCCATTATGCCGGCAATGACCACTTCTTTGCCGTCAGCGACGCAGTCGACATCTATCTCGACGGCATCTTCAAGGAACTGATCTATCAGCACGGGATGGTCCGGAGATACTTCTGCGGCTTTTTTCATATAATCTCTCAGCATGCTCTCGTCATAAACTATCTGCATTGCGCGGCCTCCCAGCACGTAGGAAGGCCTGACCAGCACCGGATAGCCCACCCTTGCCGCTATGATCACCGCATCTTCGACGGACATCGCGCTGCCGTTACTTGGCCTCGGGATATCCAGTTTGGCGAGCAGCTTTTCAAACCTTTTCCTGTCCTCGGCTATATCTATCGAATCAGAGGATGTCCCGAGAAGCCTGACCCCGGCTTTTTCCAGCGGAACGGAAAGCTTTAGAGGTGTCTGCCCTCCCAGCTGCACTATCACCCCGTAAGGTCTTTCCTTTTCTACTATGTTCATGACGTCTTCAAAGGTCATGGGCTCGAAATAAAGCCTGTCGGAAGTGTCGTAGTCGGTCGAGACCGTTTCCGGATTGCAGTTGACCATGATCGTTTCAAATCCGTCATTCTTCAGTGCGAACGCGGCATGGACACAGCAGTAGTCGAACTCTATCCCCTGGCCTATCCGGTTCGGGCCGCCGCCGAGTATCATTATCTTGGGCCTTTCACACGGCATGACCTCATCCTCTTTTTCGTAAGTGGAATAGTAATACGGAGTATATGATTCAAATTCGGCCGCGCACGTATCAACGGTCTTGTAGACAGGGATTATACCGTCAGACACCCTTTTAGATCGGATGTCCTGCTCGGCCATACCGCGCAATTTGGCTATCTGGGCATCGGAAAAGCCGTAGCGCTTGGCCTCTTTCAGCAGCTGCGCATCAAGATCCCCTGCGGAAGCTATCTTCTTCTCCATCTCGACTATCTGCAAGATATTGTCCAGGAACCACTTATTGATCCCGCTCAGCTTGCAGATCTCTTCGATCGACATACCGGATTTCAAGGCGTATTTTATGTAGTAGAGCCGTTCGCTGCCGGGGACTTTTATCTTGACTCGCACTTCTTCCGGATCGGGCCCTTTTATGTCACTGTGTGCTCCTGAATATATCGACAGCTGCACGTTGTCCCGGCCGCCGCTCCCGCCACCGGATGCTCCTTTAGGGTCGTCAAGTCCGCACACTCCAGTTTCCAGAGACCTCAGGGCTTTTTGCAGGGATTCTTTGAACGTCCTGCCGATCGCCATGGCCTCTCCGACCGATTTCATCTGGGTGCCCAGCACCGGATCGGTCCCCGGGAATTTCTCAAAGTTAAAACGCGGGATCTTTGTGACCACATAATCTATGGAAGGCTCGAAAGATGCCGGGGTCTTTTTTGTTATGTCGTTGGGGATCTCGTCAAGCGTATACCCCACCGCGAGCTTGGCCGCTATTTTCGCGATCGGGAACCCGGTCGCTTTTGAAGCCAGAGCCGAAGACCTGGACACGCGGGGGTTCATCTCTATTATCACTACCCTGCCGTTCTCCGGATGTACGGCGAACTGGACGTTGGAGCCCCCGGTATCAACTCCTATCTCCCTCATAACGGCAATGGAATGGTCGCGCAGTCTCTGATATTCTTTGTCGGTAAGGGTCTGCGCCGGAGCGACCGTGATGCTGTCGCCGGTGTGTATGCCCATGGGGTCCAGGTTCTCTATCGGACAGATTATGACAACGTTATCCTTGAGGTCCCTCATCACCTCAAGCTCATATTCTTTCCAGCCGATGAGGGACTCTTCTATAAGCACCTGTTTGATCGGACTTAGAAAAAGTCCGTGAGATATCTTTTCCTTCAGCTCTTCGGTATTGTACACTATCCCGCCGCCGGCACCTCCGAGAGTAAAGGCTGGCCGCAGTATGGCGGGGAATCCGATCTCTTCTATTACCCCTAGAGCTTCTTCAACGCTGTAAACATTCCTGCTCTTTGGGAGCTCAAGGCCGATATTTTGCATGGCGTCCTTGAAGAGCTGCCGGTCTTCGGCTTTTTTTATGGCCTCAAGACTGGCGCCTATGAGCTTGACGCCGTATTTCTTCAGGACTCCTCTTTCGGCCAAGGCTACCGTGGTGTTCAGTCCGGTCTGGCCGCCTATCGTGGGAAGTATAGCATCCGGACGTTCTGCGGAAATGATCTTTTCGACTATTTCCGGGGTTATCGGCTCAATATATGTCCTGTCCGCGAACTCGGGATCGGTCATGACCGTAGCAGGATTGCTGTTCACAAGGACTACTTTGTAGCCTTCTTCCTTGAGAGCTTTGCACGCCTGTGTGCCTGAGTAGTCGAATTCGCAAGCCTGCCCGATAACTATGGGCCCCGAGCCGATGAGGAGGATCTTTTTGATATCGGTTCTTTTGGGCATTCTAAAATTTGATTATAACACGAGGCCTGCCAGGCATGTTGCGGTATTTCTTCAAATATTCGGCAATATAGTGTATAATCCTAGTTCAAAAGGGGAAGGTATGCCCATAGAAGGAATGCCCGGTTCTAACCAACAGGCCGCTTTCGGCGCCGCTGGCGGCGTGGCAGCCACAGGTTTTGACCGGATCTTCGGCAAGGACAAAAAAGACCAGCCTATCGACCCCGAAGTTCAGGCGAAATTCAAGAACGCCCTTGTAGATATGATCAGCACCGATGCCGCCCCCGTGGTCGACACAAAAAGAGAACGAAAACCCATGGAAGAACAGATGCTCTATCAGGAAGAACTAAAGCGCATATCAGATCACCGGCTCGGAGAAGTGGTCAGGCCGGCCGAAAAAAAGCCCAGGGAAAAACAGCAGGCCGAGCAGAATGAAAGAAGCGCCGAAGGGACCGAAGAGGACCAGCAGGGAGCCGCAGCCGAGTACATGAGCACCGCGGACCGGCTTAAGAGCGTGGAAGAGGACCTTCTGAAGAACTATATAGCCCTGAGCGCAAAAAGGATCGTGGGAAGGCCCAAGGACGCCATGGAAGGCGTGAAGATCGATCTCGGAGCCCTGAAAAACCAGCTTCTCGTCCGCGGGTTCAAGATGGACGACTTCGATTATCTAGACCAGAGAGCATCGGAACTGATGAAGGAAAGCTTCCTCACTTTGATCAAGGACAAGTTCACAAAATCCCCGGAAACCCCTCTGGAAATGGCCGAGTGGATACTAAACTCCAAACGCGGGAAAACCGTGGCGGAGCTGCTGGCGCTTTTTGAAAAGGACTCTCTCAGTATCCGCGAAAAGGAAGAGCTTCTCAGGACTTTCGAGATCCCCGATCTTGTGCAGATCGCGTCTTACATGCGCCTTGACATCGACGCCTGGATGAACATCCTGCAGAAGGAAAGCGTAAGGATACAAAGCCTTGAAGGGGCTGATGTGTTCTTCCATATACTTGAACTGCCGAAGATGGAAGAGATCTCCGTGGTCACGGACAATTTCAGGCTTTCCCAGATGGAATATATGATGGAAGACAGTCTGACCAAAAAATTCGGACTTTTTTTCAAACTGGCTCAACTCAGCAACGAGCTGCAGCTGCGCGGCATAAGCAGGGATACGCTGGAGGAGATAAAGACACAGGCAAGGAAAATAGCCTGGATCAAGACGATAGCCTCCCTGAAAGAGATACATCTAAACAGGATACTCACCACATCATCCATGGAATTCCTAAGGTCTTCGAGAAAGATAGAAAAACTTACCAAGCGAGCGAAAAAGCTCGGCTACGACATCCCGCAGGAAGGCATAAAATGGATAGAGACCGGACTTACAAAGCTAGGGCTGGACACCGCCAAATACAAGCTCGAACTTATGCGGTCGCTACAAAAGATAAGCTTCGATCCGAAAAGGGACGACGACATCAAGAGGCTGTCGAAGATCATCGCCTCGCTGGCAAAGAAGCTGCCGACTAATCCAACCCCATGACCTTGTGCGACTGAGGAATAACAAGTACGTTCTTTAGTCTGCGTTTTGCCACCGAATGGAAAGAAAGGCACTGTTCCGGGGTGGGCACCGATTTAAATCCTCTTGAGGGGGACGCCGGCTGCAGAACAAGAAATATTGATTCATCCCCGGACGCGATCAGAGAGCTCATATCGTCTATTTCCTGAACGGTAGTGTTCTTTGAAAAGACCGCCTTCACAAATACGTCCTTCAACATGGCTGTCTCAAGGAACTTAGAGTGCTCATTCCTATAGTCGCCGCATTTTGTCGCGCTTGGGAGCTTGTAGTCCATGGCTATGATATCCACAAGTTCTATCACCTCTTCCAGCCTGTCCGGGAGCGTCCCGTTCGTCTCCAGATATTTCGGGATCCTGATAAGAGGAAGTAGCTCTTTGAGAAAGTCCACCTGTAGAAGAGGCTCTCCCCCCGTCAGGCTCACTGAATGGAAAGGGTTCAGTCCCTGCGCGTAATCCGCGACCGTTGCGGCAACAGCTTCTGCTGACACGGGATTATTGAGCCTGATGACAGAATCCTTTTTCTTTACGGCGCAGAACTGTTCGATCTCTTTGGATGGTGATCTCGGGGTGTCACAGTAATCACACGACAGGTTGCACCCTGAAAATCTCAAGAATACCTGGCGCTGCCCGATATACCTGCCCTCGCCCTGAATGCTCTGAAAGATCGAGGACAGGTACGCATCCTTCATCTGCTGATCTCTTTTGAGACCACTTCTCCCCTTCTGCCGGGAGCCAGAATAACGGCCCCACCGGATGTGAGCTTCAACCCGGCGGCATTGCCGACCTTGACGAATAATTTGTTATCGGCCGTCCAGGTCCTTTCATCTCCGGGAAAAGCCATCCCCTTAAACACGCTTTTGCCGTCGGCCTCTACCAAAAGCCACGTTCTTTCGATTATTTCAGCGCGGACCTCAAAGGTCCCGGTCTGGCCATCCGCCACCTGGACTGGGGCTCCCGCACGCACGGAGGAGTTCCTGAGCGAGCCCAGCAAAAATCCCGCAAAAGAGAAAAGTCCCGCTATGATCACTATCAAGCCCACGGAAACTGCCATCGTTTTGAACAGCTTAGCCCCGTCGAAAACCTTTGTCTTTTTGACCGCTGGCGCGACAGGGGCTTCGGTCTTGACCTTGTCTTTTTTGTTCTTCCTGGAAAGCTCAGATATGAGCGGTGACGGATCTATCCCCAAAAAATCAGAGTAAACGCGCATGAACCCTTTGAGGACCACATCCCCCGGGATCTTATCGAAGTCTTCCTCCTCTATGGCCTTGAGGTAGGCCTGAGATATTTTAGTCTCCTTTGAAGCTTTTTCGATGGATATTTTTTTCGCGGTCCTTGAATCCCTGAATGCCTTGCCGATCGCATGTTTTTCCTCTTTCATACAGTATCCTCCGTGGCGTTTCTTTGTTCCAGTTCGGCAAGAGTACCTGCCGAATCCGATCCGTCTTCCAGAGGGGGCAGCTCGCTAAGATCATGCAGGCCAAAATGCTTAAGGAACTCTACGGTCGTTCCGTAAAGTATGGGGCGGCCAACGGAATCCGACCGGCCGCACTCCTTGATAAGTCTCTTTTCAAGCAGGGTCTTTATGACCCCGTCGCACAATACACCCCTGATCCTCTCGACCTCCGACCTGGCTATGGGCTGTTTGTAGGCTATTATCGACAGCGTTTCCATGGACTGCTGGGAAAGGGATACGGATACCGGGCTCTTGAGGAACTTCTCTATATAACCGCTGTATCTGGGCCTTGTAGCGAGAAGATATCCGTTCGCCAGCTTAATTATCTGCAACCCCCTGGCCTCGTAAGAGCCCGACAGGTCATCCACGGCGCGTTGTATCACATCCCTGCCGAGCTGAGAGACATCATCGAGATCATCCACAGACAACGGCCTCTTCGAAACAAAAAGCAGGGATTCCACGGCGTTCCTGGCGTCCTCATATGCTATTGCATTGCTCTGGTCCGTCATTCCCGCGCCTCCGAGGAGGAAAAGATCACGATCTGACCGAAAAATCCGTCCTGTTTGAGCGCTATTTTTTTCAGCCTAATAAGCTCCAGCACCGCCAGGAAGGTGACTATTATCTCTATTCTGGTCTTGGTCCTGAACAGCGACTCAAAACCGATCGGCCCCGAAGAGGCTTTGAGCTTGTCCGAAATATCCCTGACCTTGTCTTCCACGGTTATCAATTCATCGACGATCTCAAACCCTTCTTTTTTCTCGCTGGCCTCGGCCCACACCCTGCGGAAAGCCTCCACAAGGTCTGAAACGCCCACATCCTTAAGAAAATACTGCTTTTGTCTGTCCGCCGCCGGATCCAGGCGGAAACGGTGGAATACTTTTGAGAACTCGTCTTTTTTACGCCGGAGAAAGACCGCCATTTTCTTAAAAACTCGGTATTGGGAGACATGATCCACAAGAGATGTCTCTAACTCCTCGATCTCTTCCTCTTCATCCTCTACCGGCAGCAATTTTTTGGACTTGCTCTCCATAAGATATGACACCACCAGCAGGAATTCGGAGGAACAATCAAGATCCAGGGCCCGCGACAGGGACAGATATTCCAGGTACTGTGACGTGACCGAAAAAAGCGAGATATCGCAGATATCCACTGCCTCGTTCTCTATCAACGAAAGCAGCGCCTCAAAATGACCTTCATAGCCGGGAAGCGTCACGTTAAAGCGGCTGAGATTGCCGACCGCAGGAGAACCCTGGGCGGGAGATATATCCTGGGAAAGCGGCAGTGATGCGGTCTCTACCGTTTGCTGGATCATTTCCATTTTTTAGGATATCCCCATTAGTTTTTTTGCCTCGGACATGGTCCCGCGGGCCACTGAAGAAGCTTTTTCCATGCCGCGCGCAAGCATTTTCTCTATTATACTTGGGTCGGACTCAAGTTCAAGCCTTTTTTTATGTATATCCCTGAGAGATGCAACAACAGCGGACGAAAGGTTCTTTTTGCATTCGGTACATCCTATAGCGCCGGATCTGCACAGGTCCCCTATCTGTCCGCATGACGGCGCAG
Organism: uncultured bacterium; assembly: GCA_964603025.1. GTDB lineage: Bacteria > Margulisbacteria > WOR-1 > JAKLHX01 > JAKLHX01 > CALFCX01. Next base: position 69,425 of record CAZRTO010000001.1, read on the forward strand.
AATATATCCTGTGGTAAGCGTACACGGCGCAGATCTCCGGATGGCCCGGGTCGCTCTTCCTTATCCTGGCGGGGTCCGTGATCATTGCGGAGATCTTTTTTTCTATGACCGCCGGAGCGTCGGATATGGCAATAGTATTCCCGTATGTTTTGCTCATCTTTCGGCCGTCAAGACCGGGCATTACAGGAACTTCGGTCATCAGCTCTTTTGGAACCGGAAAAAGCTCTCCGTACAGATTGTTGAAACGGCGCGCTATCTCCCTGGTGAGCTCAAGGTGAGGCAGCTGGTCCTGTCCGACAGGAACGAGATCGGCCTTATAGATCATTATGTCCGCAGCCTGCAGGACCGGATAACCGAGGAACCCGTAGGTCCCCAGGTCCACTCCCTTGAGTTCGTCTATCTTGCTCTTATATGTAGGGACCCTTTCAAGCCAGGAAAGAGGGGTTATCATCGAAAGCATCAGATGCAATTCGCAGTGTTCGGGAACGTCGGACTGGACAAATATCGTGCACTTGTCCGGGTCCAGCCCGGCAGAAACCAGGTCCACGGCAAGCTGAAAGATATTTTCCTTGAGCTCGCGGGTGTTCATATATCCTGTGGTGAGCGCGTGCAGGTCCGCGATCTCAAAAAATGATTCGTGCTTATCCTGCAGCTTCACCCAGTTTTGAAGAGCGCCGATCAGATTGCCAAGGTGCAGGCGGCCGGACGGTTGGATACCGGACAATATGCGAGACATTTGGAGAAAATTATATCACAGGTCCGGAGCTGCATTCAAATTTCTAAGAGCGAACTCGACTACATCCTTGAACACCGGCGCCGCCACCGAAGCTCCCCATATCGAGGATTTAGGTTCATCCACTACAACGACCACGGCCACCCTGGGATCCGATGCCGGCGCATAGCCGACTATTGAAGCGATATATCTGCGCTCCGTATATCCTTTGCCGGGGACCGGTTTTTGAGCGGTGCCGGTCTTGACCGCGACAGAAAATCCGTCGATCTTGGCCTTGTGTCCGGTCCCTCTTTTCATATAGGCGACGCCTTTCATAAGTTCCGTTGCCTTTTGGGCGGCAGATTCGGATACCGCCCTCCCGAGCGACTGTTCCGGCTCGGACCTGACTATCGCGCCATCAGGGCTTTCTATCCTTCTGACCAGTCTCGGCTTCATCCTGATCCCGCGGTTCCCTATAGCGGCGACCGCGGATACAAGCTGCAGGGGCGTGACCGCGATCGTCTGACCGAAAGATATTGTGGCCAGATCGCTCTCGTGCCACCTGGACGGAGAAAACAGCAACCCCGGTTGTTCGCCGGGAAAACCAACTCCCGTATAAGCGCCGAAACCGAATTTCTTGATATGATCATAGAATTTTTGCCTCCCGAGTTTGATCCCTATGTAAGCTGTCCCGGTATTCAATGATTCGGCGATCACGTCCGCAAGGTCCTTGAACGGGCGGTCCATTTTGAGCGCGTGCGAATTTTTTACGGTTATCCCTCCGATCTTCAGCTCTTCAGGGGTCGGGATGACACTGTCGGGAGAAACAAGCCCTTCCTCTATGCCGGCGGCGGCGGTAATGACCTTGAAAGTGGACCCGGGTTCGTATATGTCCGTAACAGGCGAAAGTTTCCAGCGCTGCGAAGGATATTTTGAGTATTCGTTAGGATCAAAATCCGGCCAGCCAGCGATCGCCAGTATATCCCCGCTCCTTACATCCATGACGATTATCGAGCCTGACAGAGCTCCGCTGCCGACGACGGCGGACTCGATCTGTCTTTGGGCAAAATATTGTACCGGCTCGTCTATGGTCAAAAAGACGTTCATGCCGTCCTCGGGAGCGGTTATCTGCCTTGAGACCGCCGAGAAGATCTCCCTGCCGGAGGGGTCCCGTTCGAACACATACCTGCCGGGTTTTCCGAGAAGATGCTTTTCCATGGCGAGTTCCATACCCGAAAGTCCTTTATTATCCAGGCCCGCGAAGCCCACAAGCTGGGATGCCAGCCTGCCTTTAGGGTACACTCTCTTTTTCTCCGGAGTTATATCTATGCCCGTGGTCCCTATCGCGGCTATTTTTTCAGCGAACGCTTTTTCAGCTTTTCTTCTCAGCCAGAAATTCGATCCAGCGGCGAATCGCTCCCTTATCAGGCGCTCATTCTGCCTGTCGGCTTCTATCAGCAGGCGGATGATCTCTCCTTTGTTCCTGATCGCACGAGGCCTGACATAAACAGACCATTTTTCCACCGAAGTAGCCAGGATATTCCCGTTCCGGTCGAATATATCCCCGCGGTCCGGCAGGAGTTCTACGGCCCTCAATCTCTGGTCCGAAGAAAGCTCCCTGAAAAAAGAATGCTTTATCACCTGAAGATAAAAAAGCCTGGCTATGAGAAAGCAGAAAGCCGCCACAAAAATGAACAACAGCACGTTTATCCTTGATGGGTCTTTTTTCATGATCACCGGTTACCGCCCATCATCTCAACAAGCGCCATCTCAAGCGTTATGCGAGGCGCCGACGAGGAGTATTTTACTGCGATATCAGCCAAGCCGAGTATGTCCACAGCCCTCACAAGATCATCGAGAGAGTAAAGAGAGGACCCCTCCAGGCAGCGTTCGTAATAATAGGGGTTCATCCCTAGAGACTGTATTATCCGGCTGTCAGGCATATTTGTTGATTTAAAGGCCTTTATCATGAGATAAGGCCTGATCCTGGAGGCAAGCCGGCCTATCAGGACGTGAGGGGGCTGTTTTGACCGGAGAGCGCTGTCCAGCGCTCTGAGAGCTCCGTTCAGATCGCGACCGGCGACAGCGTTCTCAAGCGCAAATGCCCCGAGTTCGGAGGACACTGCCAGAGCTTTTATGTCGTCCTTGCTTATGTCCCCGCGGCCTTCCGTATAAGCAGCCAACTTTTCGATCTCGCTGGCAAGCTGCCTGAGCGACGGACCGGACATCTCGTTAAGCAGGGCTGCCGCTTCAGCGGTTATGGACCTGCCCCGTTCCCTGGCCATAGAAACTATAAAATCGACGGTCTTTTTTGTCTCCCATTCCGCGAATGGTTTGAACTCTTTCACTACCGCTTCGGCGGAAAGAACGCTAAAAAACTTGGTCCTCTTATCCAGTTTGTCTAACAGAACGACGACCTCCACAGGATCGGGAAAATCCTTGCCGCAGGACAGGACCTTGAGGATGTCTTCTTCTTCAAAATCGGACAGGACCGCTATCCTGGGTCCGCCGAAGAGAGAGGCCGTGCACAGGCCGGACACAAGGTCCTGTACGGATATTTCTCCGGGACCATATCTTTCAATATCCGGATCTGAACCAAAGTCTTTTCCCATGCGGACCTTCAGAGAATCGATCTCCCGCTCAATAAGGAAATCCTCCGGGCCGTAAAAGCAGAATATCTTCTTTTTGACGGACATATTATCAGATAAGCCCTCTTCTTTTTTCTTCCCCGATGGTGGTAGCCCGGCCGTGTCCGGGATAGACCAGGGTGTCCTGCGGAAGACAGAACAGTTTTTTCAGGGATGTGACCATGTTATCATAAGACCCGCCGGGCAGATCGCACCTGCCGTGGTCCGCATAAAAAAGCGTGTCTCCGGAAAATAAGATGCCGTCTTTTTCACAGTAAAAACAAACGCCCCCGGGGCTATGTCCCGGCGTGTGGATCACTTTCAGCGAAAGCGTCCCTGCGTTAAGAACGGAACCTTCAGCCAATATACCGTCAGGCTCGATCGGTGGAAAATTGCCGTGGCCGATAGCGGACAACAGCGGCTGGGCCTCGCGAGAGATCATGAACGCGTCGTCCCCGTGGATACAGAACGGCACGCGCAGGCTGTCCTTAAGCTCTTTTGCCGCCGTCACGTGATCATAATGACCATGGGTCGCCAGTACTGCTTTGGCATCAAGTCCGTCACAGCGCAGCGTGCGCAATATTCCGGAAATATCTTCCCCGGCATCAATGACAAAAGACGAAGTTCCGTTGTCCTCGGTGGCAATATAGCAGTTAGTATCGATAGGTCCTACAACAAGGGTCTTTATCTTCATCCGAGTTATTTGTCCCCGGCTATCAGTTATTGATCAATAAGCCGACGGTCAGGCTTGAACTGACGACCTGCGGTTTACAAAACCGCTGCTCTACCAGCTGAGCTACGTCGGCGGGCCGGACCGGCTAGTTCTTCTTGGCGGCAAGGATGTCCTTTACCGTTTCCCTGAGCTCATCAAGGTCGAAAAGCTTAACTATATAGGCCGCAATGCCCAAAGACAAGCCTTTGTAGCGGTCGGTCGTCTGGTCCTTTGCCGTCAGGAACACTACAGGAATGGAAGATACGGAAGGGTCCTCTTTCAGTTTCTGCACGAACTCATAGCCGTCCATCCTGGGCATCATCACATCAGCTACTATCAGATCAGGACGGACCTCTGATACTTTTTTGAGGCCTTCCTCGCCGTCAAAGGCCGTTTCCACTTCATATCCCTCATGTTTGAGGATCTCTTTCACTATGTCAACGATATCCTTCTCATCGTCAACGACCAGTATCTTCTTCGCCATGATTACACCTCCCGGGATCTTTTTGAGGCGAGACTATTGTATCACAACGAGCTGCAGCCCCGATCACATCGACGCGGAACATTTTTTACAAGCCGACGGTCGGGATTGAACCGACGACCTGCTGTTTACGAAACAGCTGCTCTACCAACTGAGCTACGTCGGCGTAGTAGCTAATAGCATATGGCTTATTGCTTATGGCACAGAATAGAGCGTTTGCTATAAGCCATATGCCATTAGCCATAAGCAAAATTGCCGGGACGCAGAATTGAACTGCGGACACATAGCTTTTCAGGCTACTGCTCTAC
>CAZRTO010000002.1:0-24969 GCA_964603025.1 uncultured bacterium
GGGAAACAAAGAAAAAATATTAAGGAGATGTCTGAAATGAGATATGTGACCCCTCTGAACAAAGCTTCGTTCATGAATTCTCTCAGGTCCTTGAACGCCGCCCCCAGAAGAGTGGCATTCCATACCGCAGAAATATACGGGAATGACAAAAGGCCCGGGGGCGGAGGCCTGGGAGTGCTTTCAGGCGACTGGATGCAGCAGTGTGCCGACCAATCACTGCCGATAGTCGCGGTAACGATAGCCCACAGGCATTTCCAGCACCAGGAATTTGACGCCAACTTTGTACAACAGGATCGGTTCGCAGACTCGGATATAGACGGAAATCCGGCGCTTGTCAATCTGAACAGGAGCATAAAGCTCAATATCCAGGGCAGGGATATACCGGTGAGCCTGTATGGGCAGATATTGAAAGGCAGGACCGGCGGAGAACTTCCGGTGGTGCTTATGAGCACCAAAGATTGCGGTGTTGAAGGATTTGAGAGGATCACCGAACGTTTATATCCCGGCACTTCTCAGGATCCTTTCGCTACACTGGGCCAGGAGATATTGCTAGGGATAGGGGGCATAAAAGCCCTCAAGGAGCTAGGCGTTGACGTGGATCTTTATCATTTTAACGACGGGCATCCCGCTCTCGGAGCGGCTCAGATCCTGAGAGAGATGGGGATCACCGCTGAGGGGATGAATGAAGATGCACTGAGGGAACTTAGAAATAAGATAGTATATACGTCACATACGCTGGTCGGCGCCGCCGCAGATATGTTCCATCCGGACCTTATGTCAGACATGATAAGGGACCAGGAGCTGAGGGGCCTGATAGGCATCCTGGGAGCCTCTCCGGTGGACGGAAGGCTGAAGGCATATGGCGAAATGCAAGTTCGCAGTTCTTACTTGGATATGATGGGGCTTGCGATGTTCTCCGCGGGGAAGATCAATGCCGTATCCAGGCTGAACGGTGATCTCCTGAGAAAAGCTTTTCCCCATCATGCCGAAAGGACCATTGCGTCCGGCGGAATAACCAATGCGGTCCATCCTGACTGGGTGGCCGGCCCGCTGGCGTCTTTATTTGACAGGTTCGCTCCCGGATGGAGTGAAGATCCATCCAATCTGATGCTTTTGTCATCAACGGTATCTTCAGAAGCGGAATTTAGAAAAACCCTATGGCAGGCTCATATGGAAGCAAAACAGTCGGCTGCCGATTATGTAGGTTCTCAGAAGTCCGCCGTTGGGGCCGCGGGTCTTGCTCCGGATGTTTTTGCGCGCGAGATAGATCCGAACCTCCTGACCATAGGATTTGCGAGACGTGTGGCTGGATATAAGCGTCACGATCTTCTTGTGCATGATCTGAAGGCTCTGACCGGTATATTTTCCGAGGAAAAGCCGGTTCAATTCATATTTGCCGGAAAAGCCCATCCGATGGATTCATCTCCAGGCGGAGGCAAATACATCTTACAGGCCCTCCTTAAATCCGCCAAGGTCCTTAATGAAGAATACGGGGACAGGATAAAGTTAGTATTTCTGCCGAATTATGATGTGGATATGGCACGGGTCATAATACCAGGAGTGGATGTCTGGCTCAACAATCCCATATGGGGAGAAGAAGCATCCGGCACTTCTACCATGGATGCGGTCATTAACGCAGTTCCTCTTGCTTCAACTGTTGACGGATGCGTGCCAGAAATGATGGAACTGGGGGATATAGGGTGGCCTTTCGGCATGATGAGGGCCAAGAACGGTGACAGGAATTACAAAGGCGACGCCTACTCCCTGTATTCGACTCTATCATCCATAAGGGACCTTTATTATCATTCCCTGAGGAAAGGGCTTTTTGAAAGCGGCGGCCCTTCGCTTTGGGTGGACAAAATGATCAGTTGTGTATCGGATGTCGCTCCTTATTTCCTGACGCCTAGAATGGTCTCTGAGTACCGCAAGAGTGTTTGGGAAATTTAAAGACAGATTGTCAACCCGTCCAAAAGCCTATATAATTGAAGATCATGGGTGATACCAAGATCAAACTCAAAGTCCTCGGCGTCATACTTCTTGTCGCCGTGTCAGCTTTTATATATTATTCCATGCCTTTTACTATGGGGTTGGACATACAGGGCGGCACTCGCCTTGTCCTTCAGCTAGAGTCGTCTAAGAGCGATATCCCAAGAGATGAAGCCCTGTCCGGAGTTGTCGCGGTCATCCGCAACAGGGTGGACGGGCTGGGTGTTGCGGAGCCCATAATCCAGAGAAAGGGCGACAGCCAGGTCATAGTCGAGCTTCCTGGTATAAAGGATCCCGACCACGCTATTAAAATTCTAGGAGAGACGGCTTTGCTGGAATTTGTCGAGGCTGAATGGGCTCCGACCGACGAAAAATTGCTCACGACTGAAAAGATAAAGGCCCTGTACGGGGACAATGCGCGCCTTGCCAAGGTCGAGGACGGCAAGGACGGGCGTGTTGCCAGCGAAAGGATGATCGTCCTTAAATCCACCGTACTGACCGGCGCGGACCTTAAAGGGGCATGGCCCAGCGTTGATCAATACGGTAATCCCGTGGTTGATATAGAGTTCAATTCAAAAGGGGCGGGCATATTTGCCAGCGTGACCGAAAGGAGCGTAGGCAGGCCCATAGCTATAATACTGGACAAGAAGGTCATATCGGCTCCTTCGGTAAGAGAGCCTATCCCTTCCGGCAAGGCCCAGATATCCGGAGGCTTCACGGTGCAGCAGATGCACGATCTTGTTGTCCAGCTGAGAGGCGGAGCTCTTCCCGTCCCGGTAAGCGTTGTTGAAACAAAAATAGTCGGCCCGACGCTCGGCCGGGATTCACTCGACAAGAGCATCGTCGCAGGCATCATCGGCATAGTAGCGATAGTGTTGTTCATGACGTTCTACTACAGACTTCCGGGTTTCTTTGCTTCGGTGGCCTTGGGAGTGTACTTCTTTATCACCATAGCAGTGCTGTGCCTGCTCAGAACGACCCTCACGCTCCCGGGGATCGCGGGATTTTTGCTTTCCATAGGCATGGCCGTGGACGCAAACATAATAATATTCGAGCGTCTTAAGGAAGAGCTCAATTCCGGCAAAAAGCTCAGGATGGCGGTCGAGACCAGCTTTCACAAAGCGTTTTCCACCATATTGGATGCTAACGTCACGACTCTTATCGGAGCAGCGACACTTTTCTGGCTGGGTACGGGGACAATAAAAGGGTTTGCCGTAACGCTCTCAGCCGGCATAATAGTCAGTATGTTCACCGCGATAGTGATCACCAGATTTTTCATGGAGCTGCTGTCAGATTGGAACCTGGTAGGGGATGAATCAAGTCCGTTGCTGTACAGGGGATTTGGAAAATGAGATTTGATATTGTAGGCCGATACAGGATATGGTTTTTAATATCCGCCGTGCTCATGGGCGTCGGGATAGCTTCTCTGGCTTATAACTCTTTTGCCAGGGGCAAAGCCATGAATTTCGGGATCGATTTTACCGGAGGTACGGTCATCACGCTGAGGTTCGAACAAAAGGCCGAGATAGGCCGGAATATCGGAGAGGTCAGGTCGGTGCTGGCGGAGTTCAACCTCAAGGAGAGCGTGATACAGCTTGCCGGAGATAATGACCTGACCGTGAGATCGGAACCGGTGGACGGCACAACAAGGTCGGAGATCATATCAAAGCTTCAGGACAGATTCGGGGCTGTCGAGCTCCTTGAAGCGGATACCATAGGACCAGTAATAGGCCGCGAGCTGAGGAAGCAGGCATTCTGGGCGCTGTTGATAGCGACCGCCGGGATACTTCTTTATGTTTCCTTCAGGTTCGAGTTCAAATATGCCGTCGCGGCGATTGCGGCACTGTGGCATGATGCCATAATCACCGTTGGGTTAGTTGCTCTTCTCTGGAGGAGTGTCGATACGGTTTTTGTTGCGGCTATACTGACCATAATTGGCTATTCGATAAACGATACTATCGTGATATTTGACAGGATCAGAGAGAACAAGCTCAAGTCCAGGGATCAGGAAGATTTTGGAAGTGTCATAAACGGAAGCGTCATGCAGACCCTGGCGAGGTCTATAAACACGGTTATGACTACATTATTCATCAATGTGGCGCTTCTTATTTTTGGAGGCGCTACCCTCAAGGATTTTGCAGCCACATTGCTCATAGGCTTTTCTCTCGGCTCATATTCCTCCATATTCGTGGCGCCGCCACTGCTTTATCTAACGGAGAAAAGATTTGGCAAGAAAAAGGACCGAAGATCGAAATAACCCCGGGCACAGGCATACAGCGGGAGGCATACTTGTCATAGCCCTGGCGGTTTACCTCATCTTTTGTGAAATGTCCTCAGCCACATCTTCCGGATGGACCGGATGGTTCGGCTTTTATATAGTCAAAATGGGACTGGAAAAAGTGCTGGGCTTCGGAGTATGGCTTTTGCCGGTGCTTCTGGCGTTCACAGGTTCTATTATGCTGACCAGGCAGGAGCCACGGCTGCTCAGGTCCAGGATACTGGGTTTTTTGATCTTTTTCCTGTCTTTCATTACCGCGGCTCAGATATTCTTCCCTACGCATTACAGCTCAGCTCCCTATTTGTGGATGCAGGGGGGCGGCGGCGCGGTGGGGTTTTTACTGAACTCCATCTTTGCCAACGTGCTCGGACCTATAGGGACCTATATACTGCTCTCGGCCCTGCTCATAATATCGCTGATAATGATATTCAACGTGACCGGCATAGAATCTCTTGTGGAGTGGATAGAAGGTTTGTGGATATTCCAGCGTGACGAGGATGTCCCGGCCAGGCCGTCCAAAAAAAGAGCGGTTAATATAGAAGGCCCGGTATCGGACCGCGCCGAGGATTATGCCAGCGATAAAAATTCCATACCGGCCCAGCTTGAGATGATAAAGGACATCGCCCCAAAAGTATCTCATGCACTTGAGAACAACGAAGGAGCGCTGTTCGAGCAAGCCGTGAAAAAAGAAGAAGATCCGGTGGATATAGAACAGGAGTCGGACAGGCCGAAGAAAAAATACAGAAGACATTCATATAAACTGCCGCCTCTCAGTCTGCTGGATACCCTCAGCGAAAAGGAGAAGCAAAAAGCCCTCAAGCTGAGGGAGCTGACGGAAAAAAGGAAGCAGGACCTGGAGCGGGTGCTGCAGAGCTTTGGGGTCGCCGCCCAGGTGGCCAATATAAGCATAGGTCCGGCGGTGACCAGGTTCGAAGTGCAGCCCGAGCCGGGGGTCAAGGTCAGCAAGATAGCCAATCTGTCGGATGACATAGCTCTTAATCTGGCCTCCGGCGGCGTAAGGATAGAAGCCCCGATATTCGGAAAAACGGTCGTCGGGATAGAGGTCCCGAACCCGACCGTGACCCCGGTGCGTCTGGGAGAGATCGCAAGGACCCAGGAATTTGCAAATAACGCCTCGCGCCTGTTCATAGGCATAGGTCGGGATATAGCAGGCGCTTCCATATTCGGAGACCTTACAAAAATGCCGCATCTTTTGATAGCCGGGACCACGGGGTCAGGCAAAAGCGTGGCGATAAATTCCCTTATAATAAGCATCCTTTTGCGCGCGCGCCCTGACGAGGTCAAGTTCATAATGATAGATCCCAAGATGGTGGAGCTTGCCACTTATGCAGATATTCCACATCTTATGGCTCCCGTGGTCACAGACCCCAGAAAAGCCGCGGCTACTTTGAAGGACTGGGTGATAAGAGAGATGGAGCGCCGCTACAAGGAATTCTTTAACGCAGGGGTCCGCAATATCCAGGCTTTCAACAAAAAGGCCGAGGCCCTGGCCCAGATAAAGAACGGCGATCCGGATGCTTACGCTCCGGAGCCGTTGCCTTACCTTGTAGTGATCATCGATGAGCTTGCCGACCTCATGATGGTAGCCGCCGCCGAGGTTGAGACCACTATCTGCCGTATCGCGCAGATGGCCAGAGCTACGGGGATACATCTTGTGGTAGCCACCCAGAGGCCTTCCGTGGATGTCATAACCGGACTTATCAAAGCCAATATCCCGAGCAGGATATCTTTTGCCGTGGCCACCCAGATAGACTCGAGGGTCGTGCTTGACATGAGCGGGGCCGAAAAGCTTCTCGGCCGGGGCGATATGCTCTATTCCCCGATCGGGGCTATGAAACCGACAAGGGTACAGGGTTCATATGTAAGCGACGAAGAGATCGAGAAGATAGTCGAATTTATAAAAGACCAGGCGTCTCCGGAGTATTCGGAAGAGATACTCAACCTCAAATACACCGCTGGCGATAAGCAGGGTGGGCAGGCAGGAGGCGGCCAGCGGGATGAGCTCTTTGGCGAGGCGGCAAGGATAATAATTGAAAGCGGGCAGGCTTCTACTTCGCACCTGCAGCGCAGGATGCGGATAGGCTACAACAGGGCCGCTCGGTTGATGGACGAGATAACCGAAGCCGGCATAGTCTCTCTTCCGGACGGAGAGAATAAGCCGCGCAAAATACTGAAAAATATCGGCGACCTCATGGCAATGGGACTGATCGATACCGAGTCCAAGCCCGAATACCCCCAGTTTTAACCGTTATGATCAAGCGAATAATTATTCCTTCCATTTTTTTTATCGCTTTAATATCCCATGTTTCTGCGTTCCCTGTGACAGTGAAGGACGAATCCGGTGTCAGGTTCACGGCGCTTTCCGCTCCGAGACGGATAATATCCACGATGCCGAACAATACCGAGATACTGTTCGATCTTGGTCTGGGGAACAAAATAATAGCGGTGAGCTCCAGATGCGATCATCCTCCGCAAGCGGCTTCTTTGCCTAAGGTCGGGGATATAACGCTCAGCGCGGAAAAGATCGCCTCGCTCAATCCCGACCTTATAGTGATGCTTTACGACACTCAAAAATACCAGATCGAAAGGCTCCGGGCTTTGTCTATGCCGGTATTTGTCGTGAACCCCAGGAACTTTGATCAGCTTGCGGATACCATAATGCTTCTCGGGAGAGTGACCGGAACGTCCGGGACCGCGCGGGAGCTGTCAAAAAAGATAAAACGCGGTGTGGAAAAGGCGTCAGCCAGGAAGAGGAAGGGCAGCCCACCTAAAGTGCTGGTCGTTTTATGGCCTTCTCCGCTGATCACCGCGGGACGGGATACTTTTATAGACGATATCATAAAGCGCGCCGGCGGGGTCAATATCGGCGCGTCCGTCAGGGGAGCGTATCCATCGCTTGATTTTGAATTTGTTCTCAGTCAGGATCCGGACTATATTGTCTATGCCGGCAAGTCTTACGGGACCATGCAAAACATGCTCTCGGACCGTAAATGGCAGCAGCTAAAGGCCGTAAGGGATAAAAAGGTCATACTTGTGGATTCGGATATCATTACCAGGCCCACTCCAAGAGCGGTAAGGGCCCTTGAGCTGATATCCGGCTTTCTGAATGAATGAGAACATGTCTATGAGAAAAAATACTCAATATCTGCAGACGGGACTTCTTTTGGCCCTTCTGGCATCGCTTGTTTTCGGGCTGCTGTTCGGTGCGGTCGCCGTGCTTCCGTTCGACGGCTCAAAAATATCGGCGGTGATATTGATGGAGATCCGTTTGCCCAGGGTGCTGCTTGCCGCTCTTGTGGGGGCCATGCTGTCGGTATCCGGCGCGGTGCTGCAGGGAGTGCTGAAGAACCCTCTTTCAGATCCGTATATATTAGGGGTCTCTTCAGGAGGAGCCCTGGGGGCGGCGCTTTCTATGTCGGCAGGATTCGGCCTGTACCAGGTGTGCTTTTTCGCGTTCGCGGGCGCGCTGCTTTCCGCGGGGCTTGTGTACGGATTTTCCCGCACGTCTTCGGGGGTCAGGCCCGAGGTGCTGGTTTTGGCAGGGGTAGCCCTTTCTTCTCTTCTGGGAGCGGCACTTGTCGCGGTGATTATTTCCAACGAGAATATTCAGTCGATATATTTTTGGCTGTTCGGCAGTTTTTCTTTTGCCAGTCCGCTGTTCGTCGGCATAGCTGCCGCCGCATTGCTGGCAGGCATCTGTGCGCCGATCTTTTTTTCGCGTCAGCTTAACATACTTCTGCTTGGCGATGAAGAGGCCGCGTCATTGGGCGTTAATACGGCTTTTGTGCGAATAGTGCTTCTCGCGTCATCATCGCTGCTTTCCGCTGTCTCGGTTGCCTTGTGCGGGATAATCGGATTTGCAGGGCTGATAGTTCCTCATATAGCCAGGCTGCTGATAGGCGGTAACAATACGGTGTTGATCCCTTCCAGCGCGCTTATCGGAGCGGCGTTCATGGTGATAGCCGATCTGGTATCCAGAACGGTCGCCGCGCCGGCTGAGATACCCGTGGGAGTGGTCACTGCAGTTATCGGCGCGCCATTTTTTATCTATATACTGAGGAGAAAGACAGATGTCTGAAATTATAGAGATAAATGGCCTTTGCGCGGGATACGGAAGGGACGATATTATTAAGGACATATCCCTGTCGGCTTCCGGCGGACAGCTGATAGCCCTTATGGGGCCGAACGGCAGCGGCAAGACCACGCTGCTTCGCGCGTTGCTTGGGCTGATCAGGGTGACATCCGGCAACATAAGATTTCTCGGCAGAGACGCCATGGGAATGTCTGCCAAAGAGCGCGCCAGGCATGTGTCTTTCATCCCGCAATTTTCGACTCCTCCCGAAGGGTTCACCGTCGAAGAGATAGTCGCCATGGGCCGTAATCCTCATGACAGTTCCCCTCAGGCGGATCGCGCGGCCGTGGAAAGTTCCATGGAGCGGATGGGGTTAGAAAATTTACGGGATAAATACGCGGCCCGTATCAGCGGCGGGGAATATCAGCGCGTTCTGCTGGCACGGGCTCTTGCCCAGGAGTCGCGCCTCATGCTGCTTGACGAGCCCACCGCGCATATGGACATCAAACACCGCATGGATACGATGAGAATGCTGGCTTTTCTTAAGTCCGACAAGCTCATCATCGGGGTGTTCCATGAGCTAGATCTGGTCAAAAATCATGCCGACAGAGCCATAATGATGAAAAACGGAAAGATCGTTAATGACGCCTTCGCGAGCTCGGTTATAACAGAGGATATTATAAACAGCGTTTTTGAAATCCCGGAATGAACTTGTCCTCCCTTAAATGAAATGCCCCTCAAAAAATGACGATAATATTATAGGCAGGCGCTATGAATATTAACAGGATCAATCCACCTTCAGGCAGACCTCCGGGTATCTTATTACTTGCTGACTCTCCGTCGCTTGGGATGAAGATGATGACGACTCCGGTGGTAAGGTGCCTGAAACAGGCTTGTCCGCAAAGCCGTATAGGAGTGCTTACAAGCGAAAGCGGGTCGGGCTTTTACAGGAACAGCCCTTATGGGCTGACAATCCATGAGGAGAGCGATGTTTCCTGGCTTTCCGCCGGAAGTACGGATAGTGCGCTCAAGAACATAAGGGCTGCCGGATACGATGTTGTCGTCTCGCTTCCGTTCCAGGAAGGCAAATACGCGGAGCTTGTCATAAATAATAGGATGCATTTTTCCGATAGTATAGGGTCGAACAGAATGCTGAGCGCCTTGCTTCTCAGGTATTCGGAAGACGTATTTGAGAGATACAAGTTCGACCATGATGTAGTAAGCCCATGCGGTATCGTAGAACCCGAGGAGTATATGGGGAAGATCATGCTGCGATACGTTGAACCTCTGGGAATATATAACGCCGATATGAGACCCGAAGCCTGGTCTTCAGATAAGGACACTGCCCTGATCGGTTCGATGTTTGAGGCAAACGGCATAGGGCAGGGCGATTATGTGGTTACTTTGAACCTGTCAGCGAACCAGATGCAAAATCAATGGCGTATGCGGACGTTGGCCGAAACCGCGAGCATCATGAATTCATACTGGGCTAGATTGAGATTGAACGACACTTGCGGAAAGCTTGTGTTTCTAGCTAATTATTACGCGCCTTCACAGAAAAAATTCTTTGACAGATTTATGGGCGCGCTTGGACAGCTGTCCGTCAGGCCTCCGGTCATAGGCATGCCGAACAACGGTCCCGGCGAATTGTCGGCGATCATAGGAAGAAGCTCCTATGTTGTGACCACTGAAACAGGGACAGCTCATATAGCGCAGGCACTGGATGTGCCGGCGACCGTGGTATACGGGACCGAGGCGGTGGAAAAGGGCTGGATGCTTCCGGGATCCAGGGTCGTGCCTTTGGTTTCCGATATTTACCAAGCATCTCCGGACGATATAGCCACCGGATCGCTGTTTGGGATCGCTCAATGGCGCACCAAATGATGATAAAATCATATTATGAGAGTCGTCATCACAGGGAATCCTCAATCAGGCCAGCAGCAGCTCTTTAGCATTCTTACAGGAATAAGCCTGGATACAATAGGGCAGAAACCGCTCGAAGTTCACAAGGGGATATGCGACGTCAGAGACCCGAGGATAGTTCGGTTAAAAGAGCTCTACAAACCAAAAAAAACGACTTTTGCCAGGATCGAATATCTTCTTCTTCCGGATTTCAACCTCCAGGGACCGTCCAAAGCCGTTGTGCTCGGCGAGCTGAAGAATGCCGACGAGATCTGCTGGGTCTCACAAAGCGCAACCGCGAAGGAGGACATAGATAATTTCGTTTCGGAGATGGTGATCTCAGATCTTATGATCGTTGAAAAAAGGCTGGAAACAATAGAAAAAGACCAGAAAAAAAAGTTCGCTCAGGACAAGGAAAAAGAAAAGAACCTGATGCTGCGCTGCAAAAAGGTCCTGGAGGAAAACGCCCTTTTAAAAGGGCTCACGGTCAATCCCGAAGAGGAAATCCAGCTGCGTACTTATCAATTCCTGACGCTCAAGCCGGTGATCGCCGCCGTAAACCGCGAAGAAGAAAGCACGTCCGATAAAGAGCTTGAAAAGACCCTGAAGGAAAAGTACGGCATGGCCGCTGTTTTTATAAACGCGACCCTCGAGGAAGAGATCAAGCAGATCCCGGAGAACGAGAGGGAAGAGTTCATGAAGGGGCTTGGCATAGACGAGCCGGCGACCGACAAGATGACGAGGATGGTGTTTTCCGGGCTTGGGCTGATATCCTTCTTTACCGTGGGCGAGGACGAAGTGCGGGCCTGGCCGGTAAGAAAAGGCTCAAGCGCTCCCGAAGCCGGCGGCGCGATACATTCCGATATAGCTAAAGGATTTGTCCGGGCCGAGATGTTCAAATATGACGACCTGATCGCCGAAGGTTCGGAAACAAAGTTAAAAGACACCGGCAGGTTCTATCTGAAAGGCCGCGATTATATAGTCGAAGACGCCGATATACTGAACTTCAGGTTCAATGTCTGAGCCGCGAGTCAGAACTCTTCCCATTTCAGAGTTTTTAAAGGCAGTTCGATATCTATCCTCTGGAAAGAATAGCCCCGGCTTTTCATGATATTGCCGCCGATAAAACCGATGCTGTAAACACGGGTCTTGCCAGCTTCTCTGACCATTTTGTAGCCTCCGTCCCCGAACAAAAATATTTCGCCGGTCAAAACGCCAAGCAGGCGGGTTTTGTCATCCGTTGCGGGGATCATGTCCGTTGACCAGGCCGGGTCGTTTGCGATCATATTCTTGGCGTGTTCAAGTCCGGATCCGGCCAGATAAAAGACCTTTATTTCCGTGCTCTTTTCTCTAAGCAGCCTGATATTGTTGGCCGATTCCCTGCAGGAAGCCACCGCTCCGGCCAGCGCGAAGGAAACGGCCATGAGCACCGACAGAAGTATATAAGCATTCCTTGCCATCAGGCGTTCCTGCAAAAAACTTCAGAGGTCAGAGGCGTTCCTATTCCGGATGGTTTTATGGATAAGCGCACCAGTCCGCACTCTGGATACAAAAATTCCGCGTATTCCAGCGCGCCGTCAGTGGTTATGAATTGGCCCGAAGCATTTTTGCTGCGTTTTATCTTCCCGGCGGTGAATTCGAAAATAAAGAGGTCAGATCCGGAGACCAGGATCAGCTTGGAAGCGGTCGAAGAAGGGCTTATCGCGTTAGCGGCGCGGACCTCTTTTGTAATTATTCCCAGTGTCGCGGAAGATTCCCTGATATTTTTTGAAAGTCCGGCAGACATATTCCCGGATCTCATCGCTCCTAAGGCAAAGACAAGCGTCGCTTGCAGTATCACGGATGAGATCATAGCCGCGGCTATCAGCTCTACCAAAGTAAAACCTTTTTTATTCATGTTTTGACCTGATGGCGCGGATCTCGTATCCGTTCACCACTACATGTAAGACTTTTGTGTCCTCGTCGGTTTGCACCACGGCCAGGCTTTCCGAGCTTGCCAGGTCTGCAAAAGCAGTTCCCATCGCTTTTTCCATGTAGCCTTGGGCGGCCCATATGTTGCCCGATATTTCAGCGCAGCGCGAAGATGCCCGGGAAGAGACCGATGATAAAGAACATATGTATACGCAGGCGGTGATAAGGACCGCCGCCGCGGACAATGCCTCGATAATAGAAAACCCTTTTTTATTCAATCCTTATTCTCCCGAAGGATGAGACAATGACCTTTTTTAAACTGCCGTAAGGCCCACGCAGGACGGCCGTACCGGAAAAGCCAGCGACCGGGAACCCGGAAGCCGCGAACCTGAAAGTGACCGGCGTGTCGAAATATATTCCTTCCGGAAGTAAAGTGGATCCTCTGTCCGATACCGTCCCGGAGGCAAGATCGCCCGCTTTGAATTGCAGGCCGTTCTTCTCAGCTTTGATCTCTGTCTGTGATGAGGATGTGACCGCTTTTTGCCTCATTGTCATAAGCGCGCCTGCTGTTCTGTATGCCGCAATGTCCAGGTTTAGCCGTTTTGCTGCTGTGCTGAAGCTGGGCGATAGTGAGATGAACGCGGCCGCGGTGATAGCCATGACAACGATCATTTCGACCAGTGTGAAGGCTTTTCTCATTACGTCAGGTATGTAGCAATTTTCCCGCCGTTCACCCCCACACCAACCTCGGACATATATTTTTTTGTAAGGATGTCTTTCGCACGTGCAAAGGCCCATAGTTACCCGATGGTCTTATTTCGAGGTTGGTGTGGGGGTGTAGGATTTTTCAACACTCAGAGGAGAAGTGACTTTTCGATGCCGAGAGCTTCCTGGGCGGCGGTCCACATGGTCTTTATATTCGGTACCTGTTCGGTAAACAGCTCAAATCCTGCGGCCCCCTGGCGGACGAGCATTCCAAGCCCGGTCACCGCTTTGGCCCCTTTTTTCGCGGCTATCTTTGCCAGTTTTGTGACTGGAGGATTGTAAACCAGGTCATAGACCACCTGTCCTTCCCTTATGGGGGGATGGTCCTTCAGCGGAGATCTTCCGATATCCGGGTGCATGCCAACAGGGGTTGTGTTGACTATGCAGTCGCAGTTGATCATGAACTGTTTTAGCGAGTTTTCATCCGGGAGAGGGGATATCCTTGTGCTGAAAGAACTATTCAGTTTCTCGGCCAGTGCCGACGCTTTCGCCGCGTCTATTTCCGTTATCCCTATTTCAGAAGTTCCCTCTTTGCACAGGGCAACTGCCACGGCCTTGGCCGCCCCGCCGGCGCCGAGCAGCAGAACTTTTTTGCCTTTTGGATCGAACCCGGCATCCCTGGTCAGAGATTCTATAAAGCCGATGGAATCCGTGTTGTACCCTTTGAGCTTTCCGTTATCATTCTTGACCGCGTTCACCGCTCCGATCAGTGCCGCAGAATCGTCAATATAGTCCAGGTACTGCATAACGGCTTCCTTGTGCGGGACTGTCACATTGAATCCGGCGGTGTCCGGGCCGCGCAGCTTGTCGACGGTTGCTTTGAGTTCTGAAGGGGAGGTCCTTAAGAGTTTGTACTCAAAATCCAATCCCAGCTCTTTGTAAGCGGCATTATGCATCTGCGGCGAAACGCTGTGTTCGACCGGATCGCCAACCAAATAGACATATTTTGTGGAATGGTTATCGTCCATTTACAGAGAAAGTATACCACGGGAAAGTTAATGGAATCCCGTATTCCTTTTCATGCTATCATATCCATAAACGCACCCGGTCAAGGAGAACTCTATATGAAAAACCCCAAGATCGCCGTGATAGTGGGCAGCACTTCCGATCTTCCAAAGATAGAAGCGGGCCTGGCCCTTCTGGACAAGTTCAGGATCAAAAAAGAAGTTATCGTGGCATCCGCCCACAGAACACCTGCTAAGGTCATGGCCATAGCCAAAACCGCGGACAAGAACTATGATCTCATAATAGCCGGCGCCGGAATGGCCGCGCACCTGCCTGGCGTGGTCGCTTCCTATACTATCCTGCCGGTGATAGGGATACCGATATCTTCCCAGGGACTCGGGGGTTTTGATTCCCTGTATTCGATAGTCCAGATGCCTCCCGGAGTGCCTGTCGCTACCGTGGCCGTTGACGGAGCAAAGAACGCTGCGGTGCTCGCGGCCCAGATACTGTCCCTCAAATATCCGTACCTGAAAAAAGAGCTTAAGAAGATCAAGGACCAGCTTAAGAAAAAAGGGAAGATATAACCGGGGCCATGAACCTGAACTGGATCGATATTGTCGTTTCCGTGTTCCTGGTGCTGTCGATAGGCCGGGGGTTCCTGAGGGGCCTCATACGTTCGCTGTTCGATATAATATCCTTGTTCCTTGCCGTCATACTGGCTTTTTACTGGTATAAGTCCTTTGCCGGGTTTGCGGGGAGCTATGTCAGTATGCCCGATACGGTCCTGTATATAGCGAGCTTTGCGGCCATATGGGCCGCGGTATATTTCGCTTCTCTGTTGTTCGGAGGTTTTGTTCATAAACTTTTCGGGGGAGGACTTTTCGGACCGGCCAATTCTCTGGGAGGAGCGCTTTTGGGGGCCGTGAAAGGGCTGCTCATGCTGTGGGTGGCAGTATATTTTCTGGCGCTGGTGCCGCTTCCTGAAGGTTTAAAACGGGATATCCTGAGCGCTCCAACAGTTTCAGGGCTTATGCCCGTGGTAAGGCAGATGGGAGATTCTCTTTTCGGGATAGTTCCCGGAAGTCTGGACGACCTTAAGGGGCTGATGAGGGAAAAACCGGTGGCACCGGAGAAAAAGCCCCCTGCGGACGGAAAAAAAGGAGCCATTTCTATATGAAATATATGATCCTTGTGGGCGATGGGATGCCGGATACACCGGTAAAAGAACTTGGCGGAAAAACCCCGCTGGAAGCCGCTGACACCCCGAACATGGACCTTGTCGCTTCTTCCGGGACCTGCGGCATGGCAGATTTTGTGCCGGATAATTTTCCTCCGGCTTCGGACGTCGCGAACTTAAGCATATTCGGGTATGACCCAAAAAAGTATTATACGGGACGCGGTCCTTTCGAAGCGGCAAGCATGGGCGTTGAGCTTAAAGAAGGCGATGTGGCTTTCAGGTGCAATCTTGTCAACCTGGACGGGGATGTAATGGGGGACTACAGCGCGGGGCATATTTCCACATCGGAAGCCAAAAAGATAATAGCCGAACTCAATTCCAAACTGTCGGATGAGAGGATCCGTTTCTATCCGGGAGTAAGCTACCGGCATCTTTGTGTCATAAAAGAAGGGCCGAGGAAAGCGGTGTGCACTCCTCCTCACGACATCACAGGAAAGGGCATAAGCGCTTTTCTTCCCCGCGGATCAGGTGCCGGATCGCTTAAAGAGATCATGGAAAAAGCAGTTCCCCTGCTTGGTAAGTCCCCTGTCAACAAGAAGAGGGCGGCTGCCGGACAAAAGACAGCCAATTCCATCTGGCTCTGGGGGCAGGGTATCAAGCCGAGCATGCCGAACTACTCGCAAAAATTCGGACTGAGCGGCTCCGTGATAACTGCGGTCGATCTGATAAAAGGGATAGGGGTATACGCCGGTCTTGATGTTATAAACGTTCCCGGGGCTACCGGATATTTGGACACCAACTACAAGGGCAAGGCGCAGTACGCGCTCAGATCCCTATCCGTCAAGGATTTTGTTTTTGTTCATGTCGAAGCGCCCGATGAGTGCGGACATAACGGCGATCTCAAAGGTAAGATCCGAGCGATCGAGGACTTTGACCGCTTGGTGGTCGGGACCGTGCTGTCCGGACTAAAGGATTTTCCCGCCTGGAGACTGATGGTAACTTCCGATCATGCGACCCCGCTTGCCATCCGCACTCATTCAAGGGGCGCGGTGCCGTTCGCGATAATGGGGACCGGGATACAAAAAGGAGCTATCAGATCGTTTTCCGAGAACGGCATCTCTCAGGCTCCTCTCAAGGTGCGCCGCGGTCATGAGCTGGTATCCAAATTCCTCAAGGAGGGGTTTTAGCCATGGAAACAATAGCGATAATCGGCATGGGGTTGATAGGCGGGTCCCTCGGCATGGCTGTCAAGAACAAGGGGCTGGCGAAAAAAGTCATAGGTGTCAGCAGAAATTCGGATCACCTCAAAGAAGCCCTTGCGAAAGAAGCGCTGGACGAATATACGATCGATCCGTTGGAAGCCTCAAAGAACGCTGATCTGATATTCGTTTGCACTCCTATTTCGATGATCGTTCCGATGATAAAGACCGTGTCAGCGGTCGCGAAAAAGGGATGTATAATCACGGATGTCGGGTCGTCCAAGTCAGGCATCGTTAAGGAAGCCGAAAGCTCCGTTCCGGAAGGCATTTTTTTCGTGGGCGGACATCCGATGGCCGGCAGCGAAGAGTCCGGGATAAAGGCCGCGACCAAATATCTTCTCGAAGGATCGAATTACATACTGACCAAGACCCCCAACACCCCCGCAGCGGCCCTGAAAGAGCTTTCATCTTTTATTGAGAAGCTCGATGTCGAGATATCCGTTCTGTCCCCGGAGTCCCATGATCTTGCCGTCGCCGCGATCAGCCATATGCCGCTTGCTGTTGCCGTATCTCTGGTGAACGCGGTCGGTTCGATGGGAAGGGACAGGGAGCTCAGTCTTAGACTGGCATCCTCGGGCTTCAGGGATACTACAAGGATCGCTTCCGGGAACGTGGAAATGGGAAGGGATATGTTCCTTACCAACCCGGGACCGGTGCTTGAGATGATCTCGTCGTTCAAGGCCTCCCTGGACAAGCTCGAAGAGCTTATCAGAAAAGGGGATGTTCCGGGTATTGCCGAAGAACTCAAAAGAGCAAAAGACCTCAGGGACGGAGTATATGGATCTTAAGATAATCCCATGCCGGAAAATATCAGGAGAGATAGCCGTTCCCGCGGATAAGTCGATATCCCACAGGGCGATCATGCTTTCGTCCCTGTCCGACGGGGCCTGCAATATAAGCAATCTTCTGGAATCCGACGACTGCTTAAGGACGGTCGAATGTTTCAGAGCGATGGGCGTGCCGATAGAAAAAAAGAAAGATTCCTATCTTGTGCACGGACGGGGGCTCAAGGGACTTTCCGCTCCCAGGGATATACTTTATGTAGGCAATTCCGGGACATCCATCAGGCTTCTTCTGGGTATATTGGCCGGACAGGATTTTGTATCGACTATAACCGGGGACGATTCCATAAAACAGCGCCCCATGAAAAGGGTGGTGGCTCCCCTTAGAATGATGGGGGCGAATATACGCGGCAAGGACGACGGCAATTTTGCCCCGCTCGAGATAAAGGGCTCAGCCCTTTCCGCCATAGAGTATGATCTTCCGGTCGCGAGCGCCCAGATAAAATCCGCACTCATGCTGGCTTCTCTCTTTGCCAGCGGGCACACCAGGATAACAGAGCCTGCCGCGTCCCGCGACCATACCGAACGGATGTTCTCCTGTTTCGGCATTTCGTACTCCAAAGAGGGCAATACTATATCAATGGCCGCGCCGCGGCATATCGATCCGATGGACATCAGTATCCCGGGCGACATATCTTCGGCCGCTTTTTTTATCGTCGCAGCCCTTATAGTGCCGGGATCATCGCTGATAATAAAAGACGTGGGATTGAACCCGACCCGTACCGGGTTGCTCGATGTTCTTTTGTCCATGGGCGCGCGCATCTCCATACAAGACAAGAGAGAGCTGTTCGGGGAGCCCCGCGGCGACATAAGAGCTGAGCATTCATCCCTTCGGGGAGTAAATATCGGGGGAGATATGATCCCGAGGATCATAGACGAGATCCCGGTGCTTGGAGTGGCCGCGGCTTACGCCTCGGGGACCACCACCATCTCGGATGCGCAGGAGCTGAAGGTGAAGGAGAGCGACCGGATAAATACCACTGCCGCTGAACTGAGGAAGATGGGCGTGTCCGTTGAAGACAAAGAGGACGGGTTCATAATTGAAGGCGGCAGGACTCTAAAAGGCGCGGTGACCGACAGCCACGGCGACCACAGGATAGCGATGTCCCTTGCGGTGGCGGCTCTTGCCGCTGAAGGCGGGACGTCCGTACAGAACTGCGATTGTATAAATACTTCTTTTCCGGGTTTTTATCAAAAGCTGAGTTCAGTGGTAAAAAGCTGATATTTTTGAGGTTTTTCAGACGTCTTTAGTCTTTTTGTTTGCTCAAAAAATCATCATAACCTATTTTTTCGACTATTACGGCCGAGTTAGGGGCCGCGCTGTATGCAGAGCAATATTCGCTTTTTCCCGGATCGTATACATTTACCGTTCTGTAACTGCCCGCAGGTCTCCATAAAAAAAGATTGTTTGGCCATGTGAGCCTGAAGTTAACGGCCCTATCTTCTTCAGCAGGTTCTTTTGACCATGAATTGGGCTGGTTCAATCGAGAGATGGTGAGAAGTCTTTTTATCCCAAGCAACCTAATTTTTTCCAGCGAACCCTCATTTTGCAGCATCGCCTCTATAACAGGAGCGCTGGGTATTTGGACTAATGACCCTAGAGGCACACAGTGGGCATTTATTGTTGGGTAGATATGTCTGGAAAAGTCGTTAAGACCGATCTCTCCGATAAATCTGTCCCCAAACATATGGCTGGCGTTCACTAATTCTCCAAACCGCCTTTTCATGGCAGAGAACTGTCTTAAGAAATTGATGTCCATAAGAAAAAGATCCCGATCTTTTTGCAGACATATTTTACCGTCAAGATAGCTGCCGGCCGGAACAATAAAAGAGGCATCCTGTGACGGCCACTCAATTTCAGGAAAAATATCCGAGAAGGTACAGCCTATCCTTGCTAATGAGAATTTTTCTCTTATTTTATCATCGGCAGTTTGTGGAAGATGTCCTAGAGGATTGTCTCTGGTAGCCAGTCCGGCGTTAAGATCGAATAGGCCGCTTTCAACGACTTCATTGACGGTAAGACCCTGATAATGACCTATTACCCTATTGAACTCATAGCCGGGTCGCATTCCATCGCAGACCTGTTTTCTTAGTGCAGCGATATTGGTCAGCTCGCGGCCGCGGACTATCCTGACCGTATCCGGACGGATATCTGCGCCTTTTTTTGAATATACCAAATAAACACTCATATCACTGTTGCTCCGCTTTCGGCTTTGCCTGCCGTGCTAAAATTGACTCAAATATATATCGTGAAAGCAGGCGCTTGATTTCATGGGTGACCGGATAAATATACTTGACGAGGTCCTGGTCTCTAAAATAGCCGCCGGGGAGGTTGTGGACAGGCCGGCCTCCGCAGTGAAGGAGCTCGTGGAGAACTCGCTCGATGCCGGGGCTTCAAGGATAGAAGTTGAGATCCATGGCGCGGGCAAGGCGCTCATCAGGGTGACGGACAACGGATGCGGGATGAGCGAAAAGGATGCCCTGCTTTCCGTGCAGCGGCACGCGACATCCAAGATCAGGGGCCTGGACGACCTCTTCGGCGTTTCCACTCTGGGGTTCAGGGGCGAGGCTTTAGCGGCAGTGTCTTCGGTCTCCAGGTTCGAGCTGATCACAAGCGACGGGACCAGGGGCACCAAGATATCAGTCGAAGGAGGAAAGATCACCGGCAATAAAGAAGCCGCCTGTCCGAAGGGCACCAGCGTTGTTGTTAAGGACCTTTTCTTCAATACACCCGCCCGACTTAAGTACCTTAAGAGCGATGCCACCGAATCAGGACAGATATCGGACATAATGTCCAAGCTTTCCGTATCAAGGCCCGATGTGGCATTCAGACTGCTGTCCGACGGCAGGGAGGTATTTTCTTCTCCCGGGAACGGGTCGCTTTTTGACGCGGTGCTGGCGGTGTACGGGAGTGCTTTTGCCCGTTCATTGATCGAAGTGTCCCATAAGTCGGTTAAGGGATTCGTCAGCAAGCCTTCGGACACGAGAATAAACAGGAATTACCAGCATTTCTTCGTGAACGGAAGATATGTTAAGAATTTCACGCTGTCCAGGGCACTTGAAGCGGCTTATCGCAACCTGATCCCCGGTGACAGGCATCCTTGCGCCGCGGTCTTTATCGAGATGAACCCTCATGAAGTTGATGTGAACGTCCATCCGGCAAAAAAAGAGGTTAAGTTCGCGCACCCGCTCAATGTATCCCGTCTTGTCGAGGAGGCTGTGTCAGATGCCCTGTCACAGGTCAAGCCGCCTCAGATAATATATTCTCCGGATATAGAGGCTGGGATATCCAGCTCAAAACCCAAGGAATATTTCGCGGCCGCGCAGCTGCAGATGCCGTGTCCGGACAACGCTCCGTTAAGGTATGAGCCTCCTCTCGAGACGATGCTGTCCACTGCCGGACCTTTTGTCGCCGGCGTGATAAGCGATTCTTACATAGTGTGCATTGACGGAGATGACCTTGTGATAATCGATCAGCATGCCGCCCATGAGCGTATGCTTTTTGAAAAGATACGGGAGAATGCCAAAAGCGGGACACCGGATTCACAGATATGTCTGGTGCCGGATGTCATAGAGCTCGACAAAAAGGAGTTCTTCTCGCTCGAAGCCAGGCTTAAAGAGCTTTCATCAATGGGGTTCGATATCGAGGTCTTCGGCAAGAATTCCGTGCGGCTCAAGGCTGTGCCTTCGTCCCTTACGCGCCTGGATATGAAGGGCATGATATCGGATATGGCGTCCCAAATGGAGGATGGACCGAAGGGGCTGAAGAACGAAGAAGCCGCGGACCGGCTGGCCAAACTTGCCGCATGCCACGGCGCGGTAAAAGCGGGGGACAGGCTTTCTCCCGAAGAAATAAAGGGCCTGGTAAAGGACCTTTTCAGCTCTCCGGATTTTTCCACCTGCCCTCACGGAAGGCCCACTGTCGTCAGGCTTGAAGGACAGAAGCTCGCCAGGCTGTTTGGAAGATGAGTCAAGGCATGTTCAGTAAACTGCGGCGATACCTCCGCGATCTGTATGTCGAAGCAGCCGCGCTGGCGGTCAGGATAGCCATGCGCGCTGTCAAAAAATTTATCAGGTTCGAGAAGATCGGGTTTGAGGACATAAAAGGTCCGGTTATCTTAGCTCTCTGGCACGAGAGCTATTTTGTGGCCGGGTATGCCAACCCTTTCGATAAAGTCGCGGTCCTGACCACGAAGGGGATTATGGGCGATATAGTATCAAAAGCCATAGGGCATTTCGGGCCCAGAATAATAAGGGCTTCTTTCGGGAGTGATGCCAAACAGGGGGCGTACGCCGTGCTTCAGCTGATAAAAGCTTCCGAGGACGGGTTCGGTCTTGTCATAGTCCCTGACGGGCCCAAAGGGCCGCGCCGCAGGTCAAAGAAGGGCATATTCTACCTTTCCGAAAAAACAGGGAAAAAGATAGTCCCCGTGGGAGTGGCCGCCTCAAGAAAGATAACGATGCATTTCAGATGGGACAAATATTTCATTCCTCTGCCTTTCAGCAGGGTGGTGATACTTGCCGACAGGCCTTACGACGGGCCGCCTGATACGGAAGCTTTCGACGCGGCGCTCGAAAACGCCCGCAAAAAAGCGGAACAGATCGTGATGCGTTGAGCGCCGCGGCATTTGACAGGGGCAAGCCCACTCTGCTATATTCAAAAATTGTTTATGATATAAGTATGTCAGGAGGACGAATTTGCCGAATACACTGGTAATAGTTGAATCGCCCGCGAAAGCAAAGACACTGGAGAAATTCCTCGGGAGGGATTATTCCGTAAAGGCCAGTTCCGGCCATATAAGGGACCTGCCGCCCGGAGCAATGGGAGTGGACCTTGAGAAAGGCTTTGTTCCGACCTATACGGTGCTGAAAGGCAAGGAAAAGATAGTCAAAGACCTTAAAAGCCAAGCATCCAAGGCCGAAGCCGTACTCCTAGCTCCGGACCCGGACCGTGAAGGAGAAGCGATCGCCTGGCATCTCGCCTATCTTCTTGAGGGCAAAAAAGACATCAAGAGAATAGAGTTCAACGAGATCACAAGATCCGCGGTCCAGCAGGCGGTCAAAAATCCCAGGGATATCGATATGAAAAGGGTAGAGGCGCAGCAGGCTCGCAGGATACTTGACCGCATCGTCGGCTACAAGATATCTCCTCTGCTCTGGAAAAAAGTGAGAAAAGGGCTCTCGGCCGGCAGGGTGCAATCGGTCGCGGTAAGGCTGATATGCGAAAGAGAAGCGCTTGTTCAGAGATTTGTTCCCAAAGAGTTCTGGAAAATAACTGCGCTCCTGTCAAAAAAAGGCAAAAAGCAGGCTTTTGAAGCGCTCATACATTCCAAGGGAGGTGAGCAGCTCGAGATAGGGGACGAAGCAAAGGCTTCCTCCGTACTGAAGGACCTGGAAGGGGCCGTTTACGAGATCAGGGAGGTCCGGCGCAAGGAACAGAAAAGGAATCCTTATCCTCCTTTTATAACAAGCACGCTCCAGCAGGACGCTTCGAGAAAGCTCGGTTACCAGGCAAAGAGGACCATGAGCATAGCCCAGAAGCTCTACGAAGGCATAGAAATATCCGGGGAAGGGTACGTCGGGCTCATAACTTACATGAGGACTGATTCGGTCAGGATAGCCGATACGGCGATCGAAGAGGTCAGAAGATACATAGGCGAAAAAATATCTCCCCAGCACCTGCCCAAATCGCCCAACGTTTACAAAACGAAAAAAGGCGCGCAGGACGCCCATGAGGCCATACGTCCAACATCCGTTTTCAGGACCCCGGAGCAGGTGAAAAAAGATCTCACTCCCGAACAGTACAAGCTTTACGAGCTGATCTGGAAAAGGTTCGTGGCCTCCCAGATGAAGCCCGCGGTCTTTGATATGACATCGGCAGATATCTCAGCAAAAGATTATATCTTCAGGGCTTCCGGAAGTGTTCTCAAGTATGACGGTTTTCTTTCGCTTTACGAGGAAAGCAGGGATGAGAACGAAGAAAGATCAGGGATGCTGCCGGAGCTTTCCGAGAAGGAACAGCTTGTGCTTGAAAACCTGACCCCGTCACAGCATTTTACGCAGCCTCCGGCCCGCTATAACGAGGCGTCGCTCGTGAAGGAGCTTGAAGAAAGAGGGATAGGCAGGCCGAGCACTTACGCGCCGATCATAAGCACGATAGTGGACAGAGGCTATGTAGTAAAAGACGGCAGGACCCTGAAACCGACAGAGCTCGGGATAATAACGAACGGGCTCTTGGTCAAGCATTTTCCGACCGTGCTTGATATAGAGTTCACCGCCAGGATGGAGGAGGAGCTGGACGAGATCGAAGAAGGCAAGATCGTATGGACCAAAGTCCTTGAGGAGTTTTACGGACCGTTCAAAACTTCCATGGAAAAAGCCGGCGTCGAGATGAAAAAGGTCAAGATGGAGGAAAAGACCGACGAAGTGTGCGAAAAATGCGGCAGCCCCATGGTGGTCCGCCAGAGCCGGTACGGGGCCTTTCTGGCCTGCACCGGTTTTCCGAAATGCAAGAACACGAAAGACCTTCCCAGGAAAGGCGAGGAAATGACCGAGCCTGCCGAGCCGTGCGAAAAATGCGGCAGCCCCATGGAGGTCAAACGCAGCCGTTTCGGCGCTTTCCTGGCCTGCAGCGCTTATCCGAAATGCAAGAATACGAGGTCAATCCTCAAAAAGATAGGCGTTAAATGTCCGGAAGCCGGCTGCGGCGGAGATATCGTTGAAAAAAGATCGAAAAAAGGCCGCGTGTTCTTTTCGTGCAGCAACTGGCCAAAATGCAAATTCTCTTCGTGGCAGAGGCCGCTTCCCGAGATGTGCCCGACCTGCGGAGCAATACTTACGGAAAAATACACAAAGGCCGGGATCTCCAAAGAGTGTTCAAAAAAATGCGGCTATAAGGCCTGAGGCGGCTCTCATGAGAATAATATCCGATCCTCGCAAAATGGCATCGTTCAGCGCTGCCGCAAGAAAAAAAGGCCGTGGAATAGGGTTTGTCCCTACGATGGGAGCTTTGCACGAAGGGCATCTGGGGCTTGTAAGATCGGCAAAAAAACACTCGGATATTACGGTCGTGAGCATATTCGTCAATCCGATACAGTTCGGTCCCAAAGAGGATCTGAAGAAGTATCCCAGGAATATCAAACGCGATATCCGCCTTCTGAGAAAAGAAAAAGTTGATATCTTGTTTTATCCTTCCGCCGGAAAAATGTTGCCTCCGGGTTTTTCGTCTCGCGTGGAAGTGAAGGGCCTAGACAAGAACCTGTGCGGGGCGTCGCGTCCTGGGCATTTCAGGGGTGTAACAACTATCGTCGCAAAGCTATTGAATATCGTAAAACCGGATATTATGTTTCTCGGGGCCAAGGACTTTCAGCAGCAGGCGATCATAAGAAAAATGGTCAAAGACCTGGATATGGGCGCTAAGATCATTACCGTGAAAACCGTCAGAGAGAAGGACGGGCTGGCGATGAGCTCCAGGAACGCGTATCTTACCCCTGTTCAAAGAAAGCAGGCGCCGGCTTTGTACAAAGCTTTGTCTTTTGCGGCCAAGATGATAAGGTCTGGAGAAAAAAGCGCGGCAAAAATTGCGGGCGCGGCAAAAAAGGCTATTTTAAAAGGCTCAAATTTCACAATAGACTATGTATCTATAGTGGATCCCGTAACTTTGGAGTATCAAAAAACGATAAAAAGACCAGTCCTTATCGCGGCGGCAGCGTATTTGGGCAAGACCCGCCTGATAGATAACATCCTCGTCTGACACTGTCGAAAAATACCACACCCCCACACCAAATCCGGAAATCGCCAATAAATTGTAG
>CAZRTO010000002.1:25069-52487 GCA_964603025.1 uncultured bacterium
TGTCGAAAAATACCACACCCCCACACCAAATCCGGAAATCGCCAATAAATTGTAGAGGCGAACGGCTGTTCGCCTCTACAATAAACACACGATACACATTGTGTATATGGAGGCAGGTGTGGGTGAACGGCGGGATAATTGCTGTAATCCGTGCCGATGGGAGCCGAAAGCAAGGAAATAGGCAAAAAAGGGGAATCCGAAGCAGCTAAGTATCTGGCGGGCAAAGGATTAAAGATACTCCTCAGTAATTACAGGACATCCCGGGGAGAGATCGACATTATCGCCCGAGAAGCGGATACCCTGGTATTTGTCGAGGTCAAGAATTATTCGTTCCGCAGTTTTTATCTCCCGTCCTTTTCGATCGACCGGGATAAGCGCAGGTGCATCATAAAATCCGCCCAGACATATCTTTGCAAGAATAATGTGCGCGGCATCAATTGCCGTTTTGATGTCA
Source organism: uncultured bacterium (assembly GCA_964603025.1). Classification (GTDB taxonomy): domain Bacteria; phylum Margulisbacteria; class WOR-1; order JAKLHX01; family JAKLHX01; genus CALFCX01. The sequence continues at coordinate 25,524 of CAZRTO010000002.1, forward strand.
TCACCATTTACAGTGACCACTCAGGGACCAGAAAGATCGAACATTTTAAGAACGCTTTTGACATAACTTAAGGAGAGGATGAGAGATGTTCGTAAGGATTAAAAGCGCCGCTTATATAGGGCTCCACTGCTATCCTGTGGATGTTGAGATAAACATAAGCCGCGGCTTGCCCGGGCAGTCTATAGTGGGGCTTCCCGATGCCGCGGTCAAAGAGAGCCGCGACAGGGTGCGGTCTGCTGTGGGCAACAGCGGCTTTGAATTCCCTCCCGGGTACTGTACCGTCAATCTTGCTCCCGCTGATACAAAAAAAGAAGGCTCTATGTATGATCTGGCGATAGCTCTGGGAATCCTGGCCGTGTCCGGACAGCTCCCCGCTCAGCGCATTGAGGATGTCGCGGCAATAGGGGAGCTGTCGCTTGACGGAAGTCTCCGGCCGGTGAACGGAGTCCTCCCCATGTGTCTGGAGCTTGCTTCACGGGGAATAGCCAAGGTGCTGGTGCCTTCTGCCAATGCCGTTGAAGCCTCGGCCGTTGAAGGATTGGACGCTATCCCTGTTCCGGACCTGAGGACCGCGGCCGATTATTTGAAAGGAGAAAAGGATATCGCCGCGTGCAAGACCGATCTCGGGGAGATATTTTCTCAGGAGGACATGTCGGACGGGGACTTTTCCGAGGTAAAAGGACAATACCAGGCCAAGAGAGCCCTGGAAATAGCGGCCGCCGGCGGACATAACGTGCTCATGGTCGGGCCGCCAGGCAGCGGAAAGACCATGCTTGCCAAACGTCTTCCGTCGATAATGCCGGACCTGACGCTGTCCGAGGCGCTGGAAATAACGAAGATATACAGCGTTGCAGGGCTGCTTGGCAGTGACAAGTCAATAGTGAAAAGGCGGCCTTTCAGGTCTCCGCATCACACAACTTCAGATATCGGAGTTATAGGCGGCGGGAGAATACCGAACCCTGGAGAGGTCACGCTTGCGCACCTCGGGATATTATTTCTTGACGAGTTCCCGGAATTTGAGCGTTCTGTTCTGGAGGTGATGCGCCAGCCGCTTGAGGACGGATGCGTTACCATTTCGAGGGCTTCAGCGTCGCTGACATATCCGGCGCAGTTCATGCTGGTCGCGGCGATGAACCCGTGCCCGTGCGGCAATTTTGGGGAGCGGACGCTGGAATGCTGTTGCCCTCCCTGGAAAGTCCAAAAGTATCTCTCCAGGATATCCGGGCCTATACTCGACAGGATCGACATACATTTGAATATGCCGCGGCTTGAAAGGGATGAACTGCTTTCTTCTTCGTGCGGAGAGCGGTCCGCGGAGATCAAGCAGAGGGTCGTTGCCGCCAGGAATATCCAAAAAGCACGCTTTGCGGGGTCCAGGACCGCTTCAAATTCCAGGATACCGCCGCGGCATATGCGAAAAATTTGCGAGATGGACCCTTCGGCGGAAGAACTGATGAAATCCGCGGTATTTAAACTGAGGCTCAGCGGCAGGTCGTTTGACAAGATACTTAAGGTTGCCCGTACTATCGCCGATCTTGAAAGCAGCGCTGCTATCAAGACGGAGCATATCGCCGAAGCCATACAATACCGTCCGGACAGGGGGTGAGCGGCAGTGCAGGAATGGTCTTTTGTCAGGTTCGTGTCCGGGAGAGAAAAACAGGTTATATGCAAGGTGGCGGTCTTTACTCTGGCTTCATACAAGGAGCTTGTGTCCGGCCGCGGGATCAATTATGTTCTGGACCTTTTCATGGAAGTCTGCAGGGATAAGAACTGTAAATTCCTGGGGTTTAATTTTGAAGGAGGATATGTGTTCGCGCTTTTAGGGTTCGATCATGAGTATATTCGTAAAAAAACAGACGCTTTCAAATTTCAGGCCGGCAGAAGAGACGGTATCGCTGGTAAATGAGCTCATAGAAAAAGCAGTGAGGGCCGGGGCCAGCGATATTCATTTCGAACCGCAGGCTGGGGACATGAAGGTCCGTTTCAGGACGGACGGATCTCTTTGCGCGGTCCGCTGCGTGGAGAAAAAACTGGTCCCGCAGGTGATCGCCCGCATAAAGGTAATGATAGGCGCAGATATTGGACAGTCGCGTCTGCCGCAGGACGGCAAGGTGCACATTGTGCTGGGACGGGACCATTACGATATCAGGGCCTCCGTTATGCCGACTGTACACGGCGAGAAAGCAGTGCTTCGGATACTGAACAAAGCCCAGGCCGCAATAAGATTGGACGAACTTGGGTTCACCGCGCAGCAGCTTTCCCTCTATAGAAGGGCCATCTCCAGGCCGTACGGGCTTATCCTTGTCACCGGGCCTACTGGTTCGGGCAAGACCACCACGCTGTACTCCTCACTGAGTGAAATATACGATGAGTCAAAGAACATATTGACGATAGAGGATCCAGTCGAATATGAGATAGCGGGAATAAACCAGGTTCAGGCGAACTACAGGACCGGCCTGGATTTTAAAAGAGGGCTGCGGTCCATACTCCGTCAGGATCCCGACATAATAATGGTGGGAGAGATCCGCGACAACGAAACGGCCAGGATAGCCGTAGCCGCGGCCATGACCGGACATCTTGTGTTTTCCACTCTCCATACCAACAGCGCGTCCGCGGCCGTTGAGCGGCTGGTGGATATGGGGGTGGAGCCTTATCTGGCGGCATCGGGACTTGTATGTGTGGTAGCCCAGCGTCTTGTCAGGAAAATATGCCCCAAATGCGAGCACTGCGGTTTCACGGGATTCAAAGGCCGGCGGGCGGTGTACGAGCTCATATATTTTGATGATAATGTCAGGAGCGCCGTTCGCAGCTGCCCTGACAAAAGGACGATAGAAAGATCATGGGGAGGCCCAAACATGTACCAGGCCGGGCTTGAGGCGGTTGGGGCCGGGCTGATCTGCGAACGGGAGCTTGCCGCTATAACCTCCGATTGACCCTGAAGAATAATCCCGCCAATCCAACTATTTTGCCGTAGACATTTTTTACCACCGCCCCAAAACAATATATATACCCGTACGGACAGGTTTTGCAAAGGGTAAAAGGCGTATACGGAAGGACGCAGTTCTCTTCCCTCATGTAGATGCATTTTTTTCCGCCAGCAGCGGGCTTTTTTGGAGGATGAGAGGCCATTTCGCTGTTGCGGGTGCCCGTCAGCTTTATGTTCTTTACTTCTTCTGTCAGCATTTTTGCTCCGTCATATCGTTATCGACGGATTTTTTTGAAATTTCATCTTTTCGGTTATTATGGTATATTTTAGTCATGGCAAAAAGGCTATTGATGACGGGCTTCTTGTACCTGTTCTTTATCGGATCATTTATCCTCGGAAGCTGTCTTATGCTCTTGTTGATGGTTTTCGGCGTTCCAAGAAAAAAGACCGCCTCCCGCGTGTCTGTATCCTGGGCAAAAGCGATCCTGAAGGTCGCCGGCATCAAGGTGATCGTTGCCGGGGCAGAGAACCTGTGCTTTGAGGGCCCCAAGGTACTGATAGCCAATCATCAGGGGAACTTTGATATCCCGATACTCATGGCTTGCCTTCCCGTGAACTTCAGGTTCATGGTCAAGAAGGAGCTTTTCTCGATCCCTGTTTTCGGCTGGCATCTCAAGAACCGGGGCGATATTCCCATAGACAGAAAGAACGCCGTCCGGGCAAGCGAGACAATAAAGTCCCTGGCGCAGGACATGAAAAGCGGGGACCCGGTGCTGATATTTCCCGAGGGGACAAGGTCTCTGGACGGAAGGGTAGGCGATTTTAAACGGGGAAGCGTGATGCTGGCCTCGGAAAGCGGAGCGAAAATAGTGCCTATCGGCATATCAGGGAGTTTTCGCATACAAAAAAAAGGCAGCCTTATGGTGTATCCATGTGAAGTGCACGTCAATATCGGGCCGGCCCTTCAGGAGCGCGGAGATGAGGCCGATATCACCGCTTTTCCCAGGCAACTGCGGGAAAAAGTCATTTCCTTGATAGAGCGATATTGAGGTGATATAATGGGTCAACGCTATAAAAAAATCGTGGCGGAAAACCGCAAAGCGCGGTTTGATCACCACATATTTGAGAGCTATGAGGCCGGCATAGTCCTAAGGGGCAATGAGGTAAAATCCCTGAGGATCGGCAGAGTGAACCTGAGGGACAGTTTTGTCAGGATAGAGAACGGACAGGCCGTTCTTTTCGGTATGCATATCAGTCCGTATGATTTTGCCAGGAAAGAAGGCGCGGAGCCTCTGAGGAACCGTAAGCTTTTGTTGAGCAGGTCCGAGATCCGGAAGCTGGCCGGCAAGGTTTCACAGAAAGGTTTTGTGCTGATCCCTTTGAGGGTGTACTTCTCGGGCAACTTTGCCAAGATAGAGATCGCCCTGGCAAAGGGCAAGAAGCAGTATGACAAGAAAGAGACCATAAAAAAGAAGGATTCCGAGCGTGACATGGAGAGGGAGCTAGTTGACAGGCAGAGATAAAATAAAGAAAAAACCCGAAAAAGACCCCGGTTCGGGAGTAAGGTCAGGGATAGACGTGGCCGGAGCCGTGATGGATATGATCACCGAACAGTATCCCGGCATGGACCGGGAGGATGCGATGAGGCTTGCCGTAATGCTGACCAAAGCGCAGTTCAAAGGTGAGATATAATATAGGCAGGGAGGTAAAAGAACATGGTAAATATTCCTGGACAGGTGCCGCCGCCGCTGGCCCCTCAGGTCCCGCCAAGAAAACTTGACGAAACCCATGAGACCCGCAAGGAGACGGCTCCCTCCAGGTCTTCGGTCGGACGCGATGTAAACACGATGGACTCACAGGCCATAGCAGTGCGCATGGCGGCCCTGTCCATGGACGCCAAAGAGAAAGAGCTTTCTTTTGAAGATATAGTGGACAAGGTGATAAAGGAAACAGGCCTTATCAATCCCCAGGCGGCAATGGAAGAAGCGGACCGCAAGCTGCAGAAGGAGATAGAGCTGGAGCTCCAAAAGATAAAAGAGAACAAGGAGTTGATGGAAGAGGCCCAGGCCTGGCAGGAACTGGCCGAACTTCTGGAAAGCAACCTTGACGAAGATCAGGTGAACCAATTTATTTCTCTCCTCGAACACGAAGTCAAAAAGTAAGCAGCAGGACACAGTCGTGGGGCTGTAAGGATCTCGACGGGAGGTGAGAGGTCCGGAGTGCAAGCCGAGGTGCCGTGACCCTCGTAAAACTTTGCGGCAAAAATCAAATGCTGAAACATTTGAAGATTTGGTCGCCCGCGTTGACTGGAACTTCTTGAACGTCAAGAGTGCTCCGGTCGCTCTCGCGGCCTAATTAACCTTTCAATTAAGTAAAGGTTACGTCCGCCGGATATGCCGGCCGGTCCGGATAAGGACGTCATAAGACCGGATACTTCTTAGCCCGGTCCTTCGGGGCTGAGAGGGAAACAAAACAGCTAAAGGATAGCTCCTGGGATGGCCCGGCCTTCGGCTTTATCCAAGGAGCGAAAAAACTAATAGAGGGCTAAGCTTGTAGGTCTTCGGATATCGACCCTTTCGGACGCGGGTTTGACTCCCGCCAGCTCCACCATCACGACGCGTGCTATCATTGTCTATCATGCATCCCTACGAAGAGAACCAGAACGACTATTTTTCCAGGCGGTTTAAAAAGTACGGGTTCAGCCACAAGACTCTGAGCTGGGAATCTCCTTTCACGCAGAACGCACGGTTCGTCGAGTTGCTAAAGGTGTGCACCATGGGACAGAAACTGAAAGACATCACGCTGCTCGATTTCGGCTGCGGGCTGGGGCATCTCTACAAGTTCATAAAAGACAACGGCCTTTTGGATTCATGGGGCATAGATTACGAAGGCGCGGATATAAATCAAGCTCTTATAGCCGAGGCCTCAAAGAATTTTCCGCGCGCCAAGTTCACGCTCAAGGACGAGAGCATATACCAAAGGCAGTTCGATTACACGGTGTGCTCCGGCATATACAACCTGAAATTTTCGGAAGAGTTTGATATTTCATTGCGGTACAGAGAGGAGCTGTCGAGATTGTATTCCAGGGTCAGGTGCGGCCTTGCGGTGAATTTTCAGACGCTCAACGCCCTTCCGCTGATACCGGAACGTCTCAGGGAAGGGGAAAAACAAAAATTCTATTTTCATGATCCTGCCCGGCTCCTTAACGACCTGAGGACCATAACGGCCAATGTGTCCATATCCGGCAACTATCTGCCCGGAGATTATGACGTAACCTTCTTTCTGCTCAAGTGATTTTTTGACTTTGTTTTGCCCGTGTTGTAAACTGATTTTGCGATGTTCCCCCTTCCAAAAGGCGTACTATATATTATCAACAGGCTTCAACAAAGCGGCTTCCAGGCCTATGTTGTGGGCGGAGCCGTCCGCGACCTGCTCATGGACAGGCCTGTATATGACTGGGATATAACCACGGACGCCGCCCCCAAAAAGGTCTCATCGCTTTTTGATAAGGTAGTTCCGACCGGGATAAAATACGGGACCGTTACGGTGATGCTTGAAGACGGGGATTTTGAGGTCACCACTTTCAGGCGTGATGAGAAATATTCGGACGGGCGCCATCCTGACAAAGTGTCTTTTACCGCAGACCTCAGGCAGGACCTCTCAAGAAGGGACTTCACGGTAAATGCCATGGCCTATGACCCTTTGTCGGGCAAGCTTTGTGACCCTTTTGGCGGGCGGCGCGACCTAAAAAGGAAGTTGATAAAGGCCGTAGGGGACCCCCTGAAAAGGTTCAGGGAGGACGGGCTGAGATCGATGCGTGCCTGCCGTTTTGCCGCGAAACTCGGTTTTTCCATAGACAGAAGAACGCTTGCCTCGGTATCAAAAACCCTTGCGGTATTCAAAAAAGTCGCGATTGAACGGGTGCGCGACGAGATCCTCAAAATGCTCTCCAGCGAAAGGCCGTCAGAGGGATTTGAATACATGCGGCGGACGGGACTGTTGAGGATCGTGCTGCCGGAGCTTGCCAAGTGCGCCGGAGTGAAACAGCCCAAGAAGTTCCACGCGCACGACGTGTACCATCACGCGGTCTATGCTTGCGATGCCGCGCCCAGAGAGCTTCCCATGGTAAGGCTCGCCGCGCTTTTGCATGACATAAGCAAGCCCGAGTGCAAAAAGGGCGATACCTTTTACGATCACGACAACAAAGGTGCCGAGACGGCGGAAAGGATAATGAAGCGCCTTAAGTTCGGGAACGAAGATATCAGGGAAGTAAAGAACCTCGTGCGCAACCATATGTTCAACTATTCCCGGGAATGGACGGACCCGGCTGTACGCAGGTTTATAAAGCGAGTCGGTCCGGACAGTATAGAAGACCTTTTTCTTCTCAGGATAGCTGACATGAAAGCGATGGAAAGGGAGTTGGACCAGTCGTATCTCGGAGAGTTCAAAGACAGGATAAGAAAAACGCTTGAAGAACAGAACGCTCTAAACATATCCGACCTCAAGGTGAACGGCAACGATATAATGAAACTCCTCAAGCTCCCGCAGGGCCCGGCAGTCGGCAGGGTGCTTTCTTTTCTTCTCGACCGCGTGCTGGATGATCCTTCGCTCAACACGAAGAAAAAGCTTCTTTCCCTTGCAAAGGAACACTGCGGATCAAAATGAAATACCGTATATTTGCGGCCGTCTCCTTATGCCTGGCTTTCATATTTTTTTCTCCGGCGGTGCTGGCGAACGAGATAAAGAGCGTTGCTGCCGAACGCCGGGGGCATGAGGATGTAATAACGGTCGCGATGTCCTCACCATCGGATCCCTGGGCTTTTTTCCTTAAGGACCCCGACAGGCTAGTGGTCGATATCGGCGGGATCTGGGACCGCGGGAAAGGCCATATAGATCTTGACAGCGACAATATCCATTCCGTACGCTGGGCGCGCAACAGCGCTGATCCGCCAAACTTCAGGGTTGTTGCCGACCTTAAACGGCCTGTGGACAAAAGGGTCTCTTTAAGCCGCGACGGCAGGGAGGTCACCATAACGATCAGCGCAGCCGGAGTTGAAGTTCCCGCGTCCAGATTGCCGGTCATGATCGAGGCTAGGGATATCCAGTCCATGGAAGAGACATCCGCGCCGGTAGTACAGGAAAAGCCGGCTGAGCCCCGGCAAAAAATAACGGCATCGCGTTTTGTCAGGGAGATCGTGCCGGCCGGGCCGTCAAAAATAGAAGGCTTCTCAAGCTCGGGAGGGTTTCAGGTCTTTGTGAACGGGAAAAAACTTGATATCGGCCGGGCGCCTGTATGGTCCGGAGGAAGATTGATGGTGCCGGCGAAGGAACTTTTTTTTCTGGCGGGGTTTTCCTCGTTCTACGACGCCAAGGCCCGCACGGCGATATTTAGGAGGGGAGATGATATAGAGGTCCGGATCACCGAAGGATCGGAGATCATGGCCGTGAACGGACATGACCGCCGCCTGGCAGCGCCGGCTGCTTCGGTTAGAGGGGCTTTGTATGTTCCTTTTGTATCCTCGGCCAACATGATATCCCTTCAGGTGGCGTGGGATGGCAGAGCGCGAGCGTTTTATGCCGGAGAACGGCTGACGGGGATATCCTGGGAAGAAGTGCTGGGATACAGATCCGTCGTGATAGAGACCAATTCTCCGGTCGGCACATATGAAACCTCTTTTGACGACAAGCTGAATGTTTTTGTCATTTCTCTTCCCGGATTTATTCCAGACCTTAAGTCCGACAAGATCCCGGTCAAAGAGGACGGGGTCGACGGGGTCAAAGTGCTGCGCGAAGGAAGCGCCGCCAAAATAGGCATATATATGGAAGGGCCTCTTCCCGTAAAGCTGTTTTCGCACGATGGCAGGCTCGTGGCAGGCTTTCCCGCCGTGATCAGAAAAATAGATTTTACCGAAGAGGCGGACGCGGTAAAAGTTGAAATATTCTCCACAAGGGCGGTAGAGTTCGATCTCAAGCGTCTCCGTGAGCCTGAAAGGATCATCGTTGACATCCCTAATGCTGTTTACGGGGCTGAAGGCTTCAAGGAGATAAATAGATCGGGGGTCCTGAGGGTCAGGGCCAGCCAGTTCCAGGCGGAGCCTCCTTCGTCGAGAGTGGTAATAGATACCGAAAAGGAAATGCCCGTCAAAACACAGGTGTTGGATGACGGCAAGCGTTTTGTCGTTCATATTGAAAAGCCGGCGAAGGAAACACCGCGACCCGGCAAGGTCAAAGCTCTTGCCGGAAAGATAATCGTTATAGACCCGGGACACGGAGGCAATGATCCCGGGGCCATAGGCATATCGGGGGACAGCGTTAAAGAAAAAGACCTGACGCTCGCAACTTCGCTCAAGCTGGCGAAGCTTCTGTCGGATGCCGGCGCAGTGCCTCTGCTCACGCGCGACACAGATGTGTATGTAAGCCTTCAGGACCGGGTGGAATTCACAAAAAAGAACAGGCCCCACATATTCGTAAGCGTGCATTATAACCTTTCCGAAAAAAAGACCATCTCAGGGACCGAAACTTACTACTTTCACGATAACAGCAGGTTCCTTGCGGAAATACTGCACAGGAACCTCACTTTCAATCTCAAGCGCAAGGACGGAGGCGTCCGAAAGGTCAAGTTCTATGTGGTCTATAATAATACTGTGCCTTCCGTGCTGGTCGAACCCTTGTACCTGAGCGACCGTCACGAAGAGGCCATCGCGCTGAACGAAGAATGGCAGCTTTACATAGCGCGCGTCCTTTTTGAGGGGATCAAACAGTATTTTGAGGTAACGGCGAAAGGAAGATAGATGCCGGAAGAAATATCTTTGATGCGTCCCATAACCCATAGCGGGTTGGTCAGCCGGGCAGGGGACAGGGGAAAAGAACCTAAGGTGACAAAACTGTCCCCGATCGCCATGTTCGATTCGGGCGTGGGCGGACTAACCGTGCTTAAGGAAGTCATTAAACAGCTGCCCATGGAGCATGTTATCTATTATGCGGACACAGCGCGTGTCCCTTACGGCGGCCGGACCCCGAACGAGATAATAAAGTTCAACAGGGAAATAATCGATCACTTGGTCTCTCTCGGGGCCAAAATGGTTATCATGGCCTGCGGCACATCCTCGGCGATCGCTTATCCCGTGCTCAAGGACAGATACAATGTGCCCATAATATCGCTGATCGAACCGGGTTCCGCTGCCGCGGTCCGCGCAACAAAGAACAAAAAGATCGGCCTGATCGCCACTCAGGCCACGGTCGATTCATCGGCATACCAGAGGGCGATCAAAAAACTGAACAGGGACATCAAGGTTTTTGCGTCAGCGTGCCCTTTGTTCGTCCCTTTGATAGAAGGCGGGTTCACCGAAGCCGAGGAGACCAAACGGACGGCCGCCCAGTATCTTAAACCGCTGCTTAAGTCCGGGATAGACACTCTGATACTCGGCTGCACCCATTATCCTCATCTGATCAAGGTGCTCCGTGAGACCGCGGGCCTGTCGGTCCGTTTCGTGGACCCGGCCGAAGAAGCGGTTTCGGAGGCGAAAAAAGTCCTCTCGTCGAACGCTCTTGCGGCCGAAAGACAGCTGGGACAGTTCAAGGATAAGTATACTTTTTATGTAAGCGGCTCCACAGTGCAGTTCCAGGACGTTGGAGGGAGGCTTTTCGGTCAGCCCCTGCCAAACGTGAGTAAAGCCAAAGGAGGCAAGCGCAATGTTTGAGATATCGGTCGAAGATACTTTTGCTTCAGCTCACCAGCTGGCCGGTTATGAAGGCCCCTGCGAGAACCTTCACGGGCACACCTGGAAGGTCAGGGTGAGCCTCAAGGGAGAGACTCTGGATGATCTGGGGATGCTCTATGACTTTAAGACGGCCAAGGCCCGCCTCAGGGAGATACTCGCCGTGTTTGACCATAAGAACCTCAATGAACTAGATCATTTCAAGGCGAACAATCCGACCGCAGAGAACATTGCCAAGGTGATATACGGCCTCTTCAGTGATAAAATAAAAGGTGTGAAAGTGTCGGGGGTGACTGTTTGGGAGTCAGAAAAGACATGCGCGACATACAGTTCATAAAGATGCACGGGACCGGCAATGACTTTGTCGTTGTCGATGCGATCAAACAGCCTGATATTGTAGAGGCAAGTCGCGACTTGCCTCTACTGGCACGCCGGATCTGCGACCGGCATTTTGGGGTAGGCGCCGACGGTCTGATTCTTGTGCTGCCTTCCGACAAAGCGGACTACAGAATGAGGATCTTCAATCCGGACGGCTCGGAAGCTGAAATGTGCGGTAACGGCATCCGTTGTTTTACCCGCTACGTCTGGGAGAATTCGGCAGAAAAGAAAGATGTCATTTCGGTGGAAACGCTCGCGGGGATAATGGTGCCTGCCCCGATAACCGAAGGCGGAGCATTCGTCGGTGCCGAGGTGGATATGGGCGAGCCGTCCGTTGAAGCCGTGAAAGAGCCGTTGAAGATAGAGAACCTGGATTACTCGATGAACAAAATATCCATGGGTAATCCTCACTGCGTGATCTTTGTCGAAGACCTGCAGTCTGTCCGCTTGAAAGATGTCGGCCCAATAATAGAGAACCTTCCGCAGTTCCCCAACAGGACGAATGTCGAGTTCGTGCAGGTCTTGAACGACAAAGAGATAGTCCTCAAAGTATGGGAGCGCGGAGCCGGCGAGACGCTTGCCTGCGGTACCGGAGCATGTGCCAGTGTTGTGGCCGCTTCTTTGAACGGCCTTACCGGGAAGAAAGTGGTTGTTCATCTCCCCGGAGGCGATCTTGGTATAGAATGGTCCGGAGATAACCACGTTATAATGCGCGGCCCCGCTGAAAAAGTATTCGAGGGTATAATAAGAGTATGAAACCCACTATCCGAATATCAAAGACCCCGAAATATCTTTTTGCCGAGATCGACAAGAAAAAAGCCGCGGCCATCGCGCGCGGCGTTGACCTGATCGACCTGAGTATAGGCGATCCTGATCAGCCGACGCCCAAATATATCATCGACAGCATGAAAAAAGCGCTCGACGACCCTTCGACACACAATTATCCGCCGTACGAGGGGACCAAGGATTTCAGGGCCGCCGTGGCAAAATGGTATAAGAAGAGGTTCGATGTGGAGCTGGATCCCGATACGGAAGTGATGTCGCTCATAGGATCAAAAGAGGGCATCGCACACATGCTTTTTGCGCTCATCGATCCTGGCGATATCTCGCTTGTTCCAGATCCTTCATATCCGGTTTATAAAGTTTGTACCATACTGGCCGGCGGCACGCCTCATATGCTTCCCCTCAAGAAAGAGAACTCTTTCCTGCCGGACCTGGATGCGATAGACCCGGATATCCTAAAGAGAGCCAAGCTTCTTTTCATAAATTATCCGAACAACCCGACCTCGGCCGTGGCTCCAAGGTCTTTTCTGGAAAAGGCCGTCAAGTTCTGCAGGAAGAACGATATAGTGCTTTGTTCGGATCTTGCCTATTCCGAAGTGTGTTTTGAGGGATACAGAGCCGAGAGCATTCTGCAGATACCGGGGGCCAAAGACATAGCGGTAGAATTCCACTCGCTGTCAAAGACCTATAACATGACCGGTTGGAGGATAGGTATGGCGGCCGGCAGCAGGGACGCGATAAAAGCCCTGGCGATAATCAAGACCAACGTGGACTCCGGGGCTTTTAAGGCGATACAGAGAGCAGCCATCGATGCCTTAAGCGGCCCGGAGGATTTTACCGGGCAGATGAACTCAATATATGAGAAACGGATGAAAGCTCTTGTTGACGGGCTGAATTCTCTAGGCTGGGATATCGACAGACCAAAAGCCACTTTCTATGTCTGGCTGCCTGTTCCGCGCGGCTATACCAGCGCTTCGTTCTGTGAGGCCCTTCTTGAAAAATGCGGTGTGCTTGTAGTTCCGGGCAGCGGGTACGGTGACAGCGGCGAAGGATACGTCAGGTTCTGCATAACCGCCGATGAATCACGGATAAAAGAGGCGGTATCAAGGATGAAAGCGGAAGGGATAAGGGCTAATTGATACGTAGGGACAATTCATGAATTGTCCCTACTACAGAGGATTGTCATGAACATCCGCATCGCGCAGCACGCCGGTTTTTGTACGGGCGTCGAGAGAGCCTATCGTATAGCCGTGGAAACCGCCAAAAAGAATATTCCTGTATTTGTTCTCGGTTACCTTGTTCACAATTCTTTTGTCATCAGCAAACTCGAAAGCCTGGGAATAAATACCATAAGATCTCTGGATGAGATGCCTCCCGATAGAGAATGCGCCTTGATAGTATCCGCCCATGGGGTAGGGCCGGAGATATATGAAGAGGCAAAGAAAAAATGTTCGGAAGTGATAGACACCACATGTCCCTGGGTAAAAAAAGCCCAGAGAATAGCGCACGAACTCGCCGTTTCCGGCTACCAGATAGTGATAGTAGGGGACAGGGACCATAAAGAGGTAAAAGGAATAGCCGGCTGGGCGGGATCTTCAAACGTCTGCATTGTGGAAAAACCCGAGGATATAAAAACCTGCAAGCTGTCTGATAAAGTTGCGGTCGTGGCGCAGACGACCCAATCCCCGGAAAATTTCAACGGGGTCGTCGAAATGGTCCGTGAGCGGTCTTTAGATGTAGTTGTGCACAACACGATCTGCGGGGCGACCTCGCGACGCCAGGATTCCGCTGTAGAGCTAGCAAGGACTTCCGATATGATGCTCGTGATAGGTGACGCTAGGAGCGCCAACACAAAAAGGCTTAAAGAACTATGCGAGAGAACAGGCAAGCCCACTCATCAGATACAGGATGCTTCTGAACTTGATGAAAGCTGGCTGAAAGGCAAAGAAAATATCGGGATCACTGCCGGGGCCTCCACCCCGGAAGAGGTTATCGCCGGCGTTGTGAACAAGATAAGGCCGTGATATAATTTTGCCACTATGCTCAGATTTTTAACGGCCGGGGAATCGCACGGGCCCGCTCTTGTAGCAATACTCGAAGGAATGGTGGCCAACCTGCCGTTGTCCGAAGACGATATCAATTCCGAACTGTCCCGCAGGCGCGAAGGCATCGGCCGTTCTCCGAGGATGAAGCTCGAAAAAGACACGGCGCGTATATTATCCGGTGTCCGTGGGGGCAAGACCATCGGAAGCCCCATCTCGATCATTATAGAAAACACCGATTCAAAAGACAGGCCCGAACCGGTTACCAGGCTGCGGCCCGGACATGCCGATCTGGCGGGAGTGCTCAAGTACAACCAGTCCGATCTCAGGAATATACTCGAGCGGGCGAGCGCCAGGGAGACAGCCGCAAGAGTGGCGGTCGGCGCAGTAGCCAAGAGATTTCTCCGTGAGTTCGGCATAAAAGCGGAAAGCAGGGTGCTGTCCATAGGAGGAGAACCCGACGGCTCCAAATGGGAAAACGTGGTAGGGCTGGCGGAAAAAGACGGATATTCTCTAGGAGGTATCTTTGAGGTCACCATTTCAGGCGTTCCCGCCGGGCTCGGAAGCCATGTTCAGTACGACAGAAAGCTTGACGCAAAGCTTGCTCACGCTCTGATGAGCATTCAGGCGATCAAAGGCGTAGAGATAGGCATGGGATTTGCCGCTGCCGGGAAAAAAGGCCACGAAGTGCATGATGCGATAACATATTCCGGTGCGAAATACTCGCACACAACGAACAATGCGGGCGGTATTGAAGGCGGGATCTCCAACGGGGAGCCGGTCGTTATAAAAGCTGCCATGAAACCCATTGCTACCATGAAAACCCCGCTAGATTCCGTGGATATGGCCACAAAAACCCCGTGCAAAGCCCATTTTGAAAGGGCCGATGTTTGCGCTGTTCACGCGGCGGCGGTCATCGCGGAAGCCGCGGCTGCCTTTGTGATCGCCGATGCGTTCCTCGAAAAGTTCGGAGGCGACAGCCTGGAAGAGACCGGGACACATCTAAACGCTTTTGTGATATAATTTCCTTGTGTCTGCACAGATTTTTTAGGAGGTATTATTTTGTCTGCAAAAATGAGATTTTTGAGGCTCGGAGCTAAGAAAAAGCCCTTTTACAGGGTGGTTGTCATGGATGAATCTTCCGCCAGGAACTCCAAAACCATAGAGATACTCGGAACTTACGATCCCAGAAAAGAGCCGGCATCATTTGATGTTAACAAGGAAAAAGTCGAGGCTTGGCTGAAAAAAGGCGCGCAGCCGACCGATACGGTGCGCAAATATCTCGGCAAAGCCGGCATACTTCCGGCCGTGAATTTTGATAAAGCAAAAAAACGAGCGCCGAAAAAACAGGGAGCAGCGGCGGAAGCCGCGCCTGCCGCCTGACTTAAATAGCCGAAAGGAGGAGCGCAAAATACCGTGAAGGAACTTGTTGAATACCTCGTTAAGGCGCTGGTAGACAGCCCCGAGCAGGCGCAGATATCACAGACCGACGGTGACGGGATCACCATCATCGGCATCAAGGTCGCTCCTGAAGATACCGGCAAGGTAATAGGCAAAGAAGGCCGCATCATAAACGCGATACGCACCGTGGTCAAGTCCGCTGGGGCCAAGCTGCAAAAACGCATTACAGTCGAAGTTCTGGCAGAAGAAAAAAGGGGGTAAATGAGAATGGGTGAAGCCGCAAAAAAGATCGAACTTAAGAGGATCGTGATGGTAAAGGCCGTGGTTACCGAGGCGTTCAAGGATAATCTGGTAAGGGAGCTTGAAAGGACCGTGGCCAACATGGATATGCAGCTCTCACAGATGGAGAACCAGAGCAAAGACTATATGGAAGACCTCAAGAAAAAGGGGATGCTTCAGCAGGTCACGCAGTTCAAGAACCAGCTGGCCAACGAAAAAGCCAGGATACAGGCCCAGAAACAGGACCTGCTCAATAAGATCCAGGAAGCAAGAGGGTTGGTGCTGGGTTCGGAATTCGTCCAGGGGCCGCTTGAGGGGCCCGTGGATGTGGGAGTAGGCGACAACCTTTATAAGAAGGTCGGCGCCGCAGAGATACTCGTAAAAGACGGTGTAATAGCGGAAATAAGGAACATCGACTGACCCGGGATCAAATGCGTTTTGATATATTGACCCTCTTTCCCGACATATTTAAGGGCTTTCTTGAAGAAAGCCTGATAAAAAAAGCTAGGGAAAGAGGGTTGATTTCTATTAATCTCCTCGATATCCGTCAGCAGACCGCAGACAAGCATAATACCGCGGATGATTCCCCGTTCGGAGGCGGTCCCGGTATGGTCATGCTGGCCGATCCGGTCAGAAAGACCCTTGAAAACACTAGATCCCCTGAGAGCAAGGTGATCCTCATGACCCCGGTCGGTACAAGGCTGACCCAGAACAAGGTAAGATCACTCTCTCTTGAAAAGCATCTTGTGATCATATGCGGGCGTTACGAGGGTCTTGACGAGCGCGTCTCAGGGATTGCTGACGAAGAGATCTCGATCGGAGATTATGTCCTCTCCGGGGGGGAATTGCCCGCGGCGGTGCTTGTGGAGGCTGTAAGCAGATACATTCCGGGATGCGTAAAAGAAGCTGATTCGGTCGAGAACGATTCTTTTTCCGGCTCCCTTTTGGATTTTCCCCATTACACAAGACCCGCGGCCTCGGACCTTGGAGATGTTCCGGATGTTCTGCTGAGCGGCCATCACGCCGAAATAGCCAGATGGCGCCGCCGGGAACAGCTGAAAAGGACGCTGTTCAGGAGGCCGGACCTTTTGGCCGCGGCAGCCATCTCTGCAGAAGACCGTGAACTCATACAAGAGATACTGTCTGATATATAGCTCCTGTGATATAATAAGAACATAAACCACAGAGGGAGAACTTGTGCAATGTCGTCCGTCGTAAGCGAAATAGAAAAGGCTCAATTAAAAGAAAAAATGCCGGATTTCAAAGTAGGGGATACCGTAAGGGTATATGCCAGAATAGTGGAAGGCGACAAAGAGCGCCTTCAGGGTTTTGAGGGTGTTGTAATAGCCAGAAAAGGCGGAGGAGTGAGGGAGACATTCACCATAAGAAAGGTAGTGCAGGGCGTCGGGGTTGAAAGGATATTTCCTTTGCATTCACCCAAGGTAGACCGCATAAAGATCGTTAAACAGGGACGTGTCCGTCGCGCCAAGCTTTACTATCTCCGCGACAGAATAGGCAGCCGTGCTACCAAAATTCAGGACAAAGCGGTTCAGAGCACTTCCGAACAGACCGTCGCGCAATAGCTTCTGATGAAAAAGATCTACGTCTTCGTAAAAGATACCGTAGAAACCGTGGTCGTGGCGCTTCTTATAGCTCTGGTTGTAAGAGCTTTTCTGTTCCAGGTCTTTTGGATCCCCTCAGCTTCAATGCAGCCTTCATTTGACATAAACGACAGGATCATCGTGGAACGCATATCTTTCGGCATCCCAAACCCTGTCTTTGATATGAACGACAGTCCTGTGTTCCTTTTCAATATCCCAAACCCTTTGTATGGCAGGGATATCCCTCTGAGCGGTCCCAGGCACATGATCGAATGGCGTCGTCCCAAAAGGTTTGAGGTCATAGTGTTCAAATATCCGAAAGATCCGGTCGGCATACGCAGGGACTTTATCAAGAGGGTGATAGCTCTCCCGGAGGAAGAGGTCGAAATAAAGAACGGCATTGTGTACATAGACAACCAGCCGCTGGAAGAGGACCATACCATGTTCCGTGACAATTTCAACATGAAAAAGACAAAGGTCCCTATGGACAGCTATTTTGTGATGGGCGACAACAGGCCCGACAGCGCCGACAGCAGATACTGGGGTTTTGTGCCAAAAGAGAACATAATCGGATCCGCACTCCTCAGGATATGGCCTTTGACAAAGTTTGGTATAATATCCGGCAAATAGTGCGACTTTCCTCAATAGAAAAAGATCTCCGCAAAAAAGGCATATCACTTGTCGCTGGCGTGGACGAAGCGGGCCGTGGCCCTCTAGCGGGTCCGGTATTTGCCGCCGCGGTCATACTTCCGGAGAAGCCAGTCATAAATGGTCTTGACGACTCAAAGAAACTTTCGCCAAAAGCCAGGGAAACACTGTTCGAATTGATCGTCGACAAGGCCCTATGCGTGGGAGTCGGCAGATGTGAACCTGACGAGATCGACCGTATCAATATACTCCAGGCGACCTTTAAAGCCATGCTCCAGGCAGTTCTGTCCGCAGGAAAGGTGCCTGGAATGGTGCTGGTGGACGGCAACAGAACTATCCCAGGGCTTGACCTTCCGCAAAGAGCGATAATCAAAGGCGATGCGACATGCCGCTGCATTGCGGCGGCTTCTATAGTGGCAAAGGTCTTACGGGACAGGCATATGAAAGAGATCGATAGGGTGCATCCCGGATACGGGTTTTGCAGGCACAAGGGCTATGGCACTGCAGCGCATATGGCAGCCATAGCGAGCCTTGGCCCGTGCGTCCAGCACAGAAAAAGTTTTTTGAAAAACATCTTGCGTTGAACGCGCAATAGTGATACTATATTTACACGATGGAAAAAAATATCAACGTTCAACCGCCGAAAAAAGCATCCCCGCCTCCGTTCTTTTCCGTAACCAATACTTTTATGGCCCAGATAGAAGAAGCTCTAAGGAACGGCGAGAAGATAGAGTTCGTTTCCTTCACGCAGTGGCAGAAAAAGCACAATCTTAATATTACCGCCAACCGCAGGGAATTCCGTCCTCTGGGTCACTGAACCGGCTGATAGGCCTTTTCATAGTAGGGCCTTGTCTTAAAATCCACTCCGATCTTTTCAGCCGCTATTTTGCAGGCGGCGAGGTCCACTCCGGGAAGTTCAACGGCGGTCAATACCACGGTCGGGATGTGTTTTTTTGCCTCTCCGGCGAATAACTTGACGGCTTCATAGGCTTTTTTACCGAACACCGGCCTGCATAGCTTTTGATAGGTCTCGTTATCGTGCGCGTTGAGGCTTATATAAATTTCGTCTACTATGCCCGCAAGTTCGGGCAGTATATTCCGACCGTGGAACAGGTTGGCCTGACCGTCGGTATCTATCCTGATCGTCGCGCCTTTTTCCTTGAGGGCTTTTGCCAGCTCTTTAACGAGCTGGAGCCGGATGAGCGGCTCTCCGTAGCCGCAGAACACGATATGCCTGTATTTTTTAGGGTCTTCAATATCATTTAAGACATCCTGAGCCGAGGGTTCCCTGTCCAGCCAAAGTTCGTGCTTATCCTCGAAGAGCCTTGACCGGAACTTGATACAAAAAGCGCAGGAATTATTGCAGCGGTTGGTCAGATTCAGGTAAAGATTGCCGTTAAGCTCGTAGGAATAAGTCCCCATGAGCTGATTATATCACGGGGCTAATTCATCAATTCAAAAGCGTGTTCATCAGGCCGATCACGTCCTGCTGAGTCACTTTTTTCATTTCGAGCCTTTGCATCATGAGCTTGCCCATGAACTTGCGCAGCACCTCGGGGTCCTTGACAAGCAGCTTGCTGAAGTCTGAGAACATCGCCCTGCGCAACTGCGACAGATCATTCCAGTGTGCTCTCAGCACTTCATAGTGGTGCGCGTATTTCTGTATCACGACAACGTTCTGAAAGGTCTCAAAGTTTATGCCGTTTATTTTCAGCATGTCTATATCCAGCTTGCCGCCCGACATCCTGGCTATCCCCGTATCTATCAGATACTGTCTTTCGGACGGAGTGAGCTCGCCTTTTTTCTTCAGTATCTTGTCCGCTATGAAGGCGTCCCTCGGGATGAGGGCTTCTTCGGTGGATGTTAGAGGGATGTTCATATAAAGTTTGTAGCGTCCGGTCTCCGCCGGGGTGATAAGATATTTGCCCCTTGGGTCTTGCACAAAGTTATAGCATTCGCGGTACAGGTCGAAATTGAGGTTTTCACGGACACATTCGTCAAAAGAGTCCTTGGGTGTGGACAATATTTTTATCAGGTCCTCGACAAGCTGGCGCTGTTCGAACATCAACTCCCCGGAGGTGTGTATGAGCTCCGGCCACATGGTTCTGCGGTCGGCCGTTGTCATTATGGCGTACTTGCCGAATTCGTGGCTTGACCATTTTGCCTCGATCACGTTCTTTTTGCTATCCCTTAAAACGTCATAATATTTAAATTCCATTTTGTCCTCTGGTTTTTCAAGGTCCTGGGCTATCGCGGAAGGAAGCGGTTTTACAGCGCCTTTTTCGTCTTCATAGGTCCATCTGCCGGATATTTTTCTTATACGGCTGCCCATGGGAACTATCGTCGTATCCCTGTAGATATTTGAAACATAATTCTCCACTTTTCTGAAAACATAGAACGTGCCCGTGCTGGTGGGATATGCTATGTTCTTGGAAAAGATCGGATATGTATTCGCAGCCCTGTATTCAACTCTTCTTAGCCTGTCCTTCCCGCCTCCGAGGACCCTTGATCTAGCGAACGGCTCTTTGTTCAGCGAGATGATCCAGTCGCCGGTGGCGGGATATACAGCCACCTCTATATCGGAAGGACGCTGTATACGCTCCTTTATCCTGGCGAGGTCCTCTTCCACGTCCGCCAGTCCGGCCAGGAAGGGGATAGCGGAGAGCTTATCCGGATCGTACGAGTCCGAGTAGCTTTTGACGGTGATCTTTGAGTTGACGGGCAGCAGCGAGTAGAGAAGGTAGGCATCCCGCGGCGATACGTGCATGCATCCGTGGCTTTTATAGAGGTTCCCAAGCATTTCATTGAGCAGGACTCCGAAGTTGTAATTGTTAAGAGCGTCTTTGCTGAGCAGTGTCAGGGTCTCCCGTGTGGAAGCGGCCGTCGACCGCAATAGGCCCACCGCGGCCTCTTTTTCGCGTCTTGCGAAAGACGACGATTCTTCTTCTCCGAAGAAAGAGGATATCGAGGCGCTTCCCAAATAGTCTATATCCTGTCCTCCGAGGACGTTGAATTCGAGCCTTTTGTTCAGAATGTTCTCAATAATATCCTTTTGATTGGCCTGCGAGATCACCCCGAGTTTTTTGAAGTCGCTTCGGAAGGCAGTCCTTAAGCGCCCCCAGAATTCCCAGTCTTTTTTTATCAGTCCGTAGAAGTTGCCGTATTTTTCAAACACCAGGCTGTTCATCTTTAGATAGTTATACAGCCCTAACGTCTGTTCCCTGGCCAGCCATATGGCCGGCAGGTCTTTTTCCTTTACTCTCCGGTAGGCTTCTACTATCCTGGGATCGAGATAAGCCCTTTCAGACGGGGTCAGGGCCAGGCCTTTGTACAGTTTGTAGTAGGCGGCGTTGGTCGGGTCTATTCTGGGGGACATTGTTTTGCCTTTTGACTCAATGTACTCGTGTATTTCCCTGTAGAAAGCGAAATGGTCGTTTTTTGAGACAAGAGCGTCAAGATCGTCCTGTCCAGGCATTGAAAGAATGCCGGCCAGGTCCTCTATGAGCAAGCTCTGTTCAAAATACAGTTCGCCTTCCGCGTATCCCATTTCGGGATAGAACCTTTTGCCGTCTTTTGTCCACAAAAGCACATATCTTCCGAAATCATGGCTTCCCCATCTTAAGGACGTGATCTTGCCTGAAGTATCCTTTTGAATATTGAAATAGTTATATGTTCTCTGGGATTGCGGCAGGGCCAGGTCCTGCGCGACATTAGGCGGGACCAGATGTTTTTTGCCGCCTCTTTTGTAGTACCAGCGGCTGCCTTCCCTTTTTATCTCACCGCCGAAGGGGATGAGAGTATTGTTCCTGTAATTGGCGCTTATATAGTCCCTGACCGGAGCCAGTATGCTGTACATTCCAGCGTCGGTCGGGCCGGCTGTCATGGGGTCCCATATTATGGGCCCGTTCTTTTCTATGTATATCGGGCGCCTAAGGCTGTTCTGCGGACCGGCCAGCATCCTTGTCTGCACAACGGGAGCCCCGTCAACGGTGATCAGCAGGCGGTTCCAGGACGGGTAGGCAATGATCACCGTATTTCCGCTCCGGAATTTTTCCCTGTACCTGAGAACATCGTCCTGCGACATGACCGATTGATTGAAGAAGGGGACCTTTGCGAGGTCGTATTCCGGTTTGGCGCCGGAATAATCCCTGATATCCAGGGGGATCTTTCTGGGGACCGTCTCGGTCAGAAGATATATGTCCGAAGGAGTAAAATGCAAACACCCGTGACTGTCGTATAGGTATCCCAGATATTTTTCGAACATAACGGCCAGATTGGACGAATTGATGAGCCCCAGGCTTTCATGCCTCTCGCTGGAAGATGACGGTCCGGCGCTCAGCAATAGCGCTATCAGTGCCGCGGCAAGGAGTTTGTTTTTCATGTGTTATGGGCGCTTTAGATGTATGATAACCGTAAAGAACGGTCGAGTTCAAGTGGCTGCAAGGAAAAAAGATCAGATCATCTCTTTTTTCAGCAACTCTTCTATTACCCTCGGATTGGCGCGTCCTTTGGTCTCTTTCATTGCCTGGCCGATCAGGTGCTTTATGGCGGCTTCTTTACCGCTTTTATAAGCTTCGACCGACTGAGGGTTTGACGAGACAACTTTTTTTGCGATATCTGCCAGCGCCGACTCATCGGATATCTGCGTAGCTCCCATGGACTCCACAAGATCTTTTGCGGGTTTCCCGGTCTTCATCATCTCTCCCAGTATCTTCTTTGCGCTATTGCCGCTTACAGCCCCGTCCTTTATCAGTTCTATCAGTTCGGAAAGCAGCTGAGGCGTCAGCTTAGTATCTTTGAGGGTAATAGAGTTAGTATTAAGATATGCGGCAACGTCGCCTATGATCCAGTTTGATGAAAGTTTGGGCTCGCCACTTAACTTCGCCGTTTCTTCAAAGAAGTCCGCGGTGTATCTGGACTCTATAAGGACGTTGATGTCCTGACCGGGGATGCCGTATTGGGCGGCAAATCTCTTGAACTTTTGGATAGGCAGTTCGCCTGTTGATACTCGAGCTTCTTTTATCATATCCGCATTCACATAAAGAGGCAGAAGGTCCGGGTCTGGGAAATACCTGTAGTCATGGGAGCCTTCTTTGCTCCTCATCGGGTGCACGCTGTTTGTCGCTTCGTCATACAAGAGCGTTTGCTGGAATATCCTTCCGCCTTCGGATACGACCTCTTTTTGACGGGCTTCTTCCATTTCGAGCGCTTTTTGGACCGCTTTGAAGGAGTTCATGTTCTTGAGCTCGGTCTTTACCCCCAGCTTTTTCACTCCCGCCAGACGGATCGAGATATTCGCGTCGCAGCGCATGCTGCCTTCTTCGAGCTTTGCGTCGCAGACCTCCAGATATCTTAGTATGTGCGCCAGCTCTTCCATGAATATCCTGGCTTCTTCGGGCGTTCTTATGTCAGGTTCGCTCACTATTTCCATTAAAGGTGTTCCGGTCCTGTTGAGGTCGACAAGCGAGTAATCAGCGCCTTTTATCCCGGCGCTTCCTTTGTGCACCAGTTTTCCGGCGTCTTCCTCCAAATGAACCCTGGTTATGCCGATCTTCTTTATTTCTCCAGCCACCTCTATTTCAAGATATCCGTGTTCCGCGAGCGGCATCTCGAACTGGGAGATCTGATAATCTTTAGGGAGATCGGGATAAAAATAGTTCTTTCTCGCGAAAACACTTTCATGGTTTATCTTGCAATTAAGCGCAAGCGCGGTCTTTACTGCTAGCCGGATGGCTTTTTCATTTATCACCGGAAGGGAGCCGGGCTGTCCGGTGCATACCGGGCAAATGTTGGAATTCGGGTCGTTCCCGAATTTTGTAGAACAGCCGCAGAACATCTTTGACTCCGTCTGGAGCTGCGCGTGCGTCTCAAGGCCTATTACGGTTTCAAAGTTCATAATTTCATTTCCTATCATTGCCCGACGATGAATCCTGCCCGTCCGGCAGGCGGGCGTCGACTCCGAGTCCCGGGAGCCGACCTTTTAAGGTCGGGCATGGTCTTAAGTTCATAGCGCCGGTTTCCTTTTATTCCATTTTGTTTCCTGTTCATAGGAGAAAGCCACCCTGAACAGAGTTTCTTCATCAAAGGCTCTTCCCATTATCTGGAGGCCCACAGGAAGATCATTGTCGAAGCCGCATGGGATCGATATCGCGGGTATCCCGGCAAGGTTAATAGGGATCGTCGCGATATCAGAAAGGTACATCGAAAGCGGGTCAGATACCTTTTCTCCGATTTTAAAAGCCGGAGATGGGCAGGTCGGACTCATCACTACGTCGAAATCCTTGAATGTGTCGTCAAAATCCTGTTTTATCAATGTCCTGATCTTCTGGGCTTTCAGGTAATAAGCGTCATAATATCCGGAGCTCAAAGCGTATGTGCCGATGATTATCCTTCTCTTTACTTCAGGGCCAAAACCTTCACTCCGTGTGTTGAGGTACATATCCATGAGGTCGTTTTGTTTTTCGCTCCTTTGCCCGTAATGCACGCCGTCGTATCTTGAAAGGTTTGATGAAGCATCGGCAGGTGCAATTATGTAATATGTGGCTAGCGCGAACTTCAAAGAGGGGAGAGACACTTCTTTGAACGTCGCCCCCATTTTCTCGTATGTCTTAAGGGCTTCAATTACCGCTTTTTTTGTGTTGTCTTCGATACCTTCTCCCATCAGTTCTTTGGGAACGGCTATTTTCAGGCCTTTTACGTTCCTGATCAGGGCTTTTCTATAATCCGGAACATCCACATCTGCGGAAGTCGAGTCCCTGCGGTCATATTTTGCTATGACGTTCATAAGGAGCGCCGCATCCGTCACGTCTTTTGTCAAAGGGCCAATCTGGTCAAGTGACGAGGCAAAAGCGATAAGCCCATACCGGGAAACTCTCCCGTATGTAGGCTTAAGTCCGACGACCCCGCAGAAGGAAGCAGGCTGTCTTATCGAGCCTCCCGTGTCTGAGCCCAAAGCCAGCGGTGCTTCATCCGCAGCCACTGCGGCGGCAGAACCGCCTGACGATCCGCCCGGGACCCTTTGTATGTCCCACGGGTTTTTTGTGGTCTTGAAAGCTGAATTTTCAGTAGAAGATCCCATCGCGAACTCGTCAAGATTCGTCTTGCCGACCGGGATCATCCCTTCGTTTTGCAAAAGCTCGACTACGGTCGCGTTATAAGGCGGTATGAAATTCTTCAGTATCTTTGACGAACATGTCGTTTTAACGCCGTCAGTGCAGATATTGTCTTTTAATGCTATCGGCACGCCGGAAAGCTCTCCGTTAAAGCCCTTATCGTCAAGTTCTTTCGCTTTTTTTAAGGCGGTTTCTTTTGTTAAGCAGTTGAACGCACTTATCTTTCCTTCGACCGCGCCTATCCTGCTATAAATATCGTTTATGAGCTCAACGCAGCCGATCTCTTTGGATCTTAATTTATCGGCCAGCTCGTGTGCCGTTAGGTTGTGAAGGCTCATTGTTCTTCGTCCCCCATTATTTTGGGGACTCTGAACATGCTGTCTTCTTGTGCGGGAGCATTATCGATGATCTTTTTTATTCCATCAAATTGGACGGCTTTGTCCTGTCTCATCGGCGTTGTTTTTTGTGTGCCGCCGGAGAGCCGCGTGCTGGCGGTAGGAGAAATGTTTTTTGTATCAGCGGAGTTTATTACGTCCACATAGCCGAGTATGTCGTTCAATTGTTTTGCGTAAAGCGTTTTTTCATCTTCTGACAGTCCGAGGCGGGCCAGTTTTGCGGTATATTCGACGGTTTCTTTGGAGATGGACATGATAGGTACATTATACAATACAAAAAGACAAAGGCCCATAAAGGCCTGTAAAGTGATATAGGGCGGAAGGCAAAAAGACCAGCCCTTTAAGCCTTATGCCGTTTGACGCTTTATGGGCCCTTACGGGCCTTTTCTCTTTTGCTATATCCTCGCCGTTGACTCTATCGCAAGAGAATAATCTGCAGTCATGCCTTTTTTATATCTGAAATATCCCGCGCAGCCGATCATTGCGGCATTGTCGGTGCACAGCTCAAGCGGAGGGACGATGCATTTGATTCCCTTGTTATTGCAAGCCGCTTTCATGTCGGCTCTTAGTTTGCTGTTTGCGGCTACTCCACCACCTATTGCAATGGTCTTTATGGCGTTGTCTTCGGCTGCTTTGACCGTCTTTTCAACGAGCGTATCCACAACAGACTTTTGGAAAGAAGCCGCGATATCGGTCTTGGATACTTCCTTTTCCTTACCTTGTTCCACCTTTTTTGAAAAGTACACTACGGCGGTCTTTATGCCGCTGAAACTGAAATCGTATTTATATTCTTCTTCTAGCATCGGCCTTTTGAAGTTCACCGCATTTTCGTTTCCTGTTCCGGCAAGTTTATCGATTATCGGGCCTCCGGGATAGCCGAGACCCAGGAATCTGGCTACTTTGTCGTAAGCTTCCCCCGCTGCGTCGTCTCTGGTCCTGCCGAGCGTTTCAAATTTCATGTGTTCCCTGACTTTTACCAGCTGAGTATGTCCTCCCGAGACGATGAGGCATATAAAAGGGAATTTGAGTTTGCGTTCCAGCAGAAAATTGGCATAGATATGGCCCTCCAGATGGTTCACTCCGATCAGCGGCTTTTTTAGCGCGAAAGAAATCGCCTTAGCAGCCGATAGTCCGACGATTAGCGAGCCCGGGAGTCCGGGTCCGAATGTCGTTGAGACGACATCAATGTTTTTGAAAGCTAGTCCCGCGCGGTCCATGGCCTCTTTTATTACCGGGCTTATTGCTTCAATGTGTTTGCGCGAAGCAATTTCAGGAACGATACCGCCGTATTTCGCGTGAAAATCGTTTTGCGAAGATATTATGCTTGATAAGACCTCAGTGCCGTCTTTCACTACGGCGGCGGAAGTCTCATCGCAGCTGGTTTCAATTGCCAGAATATTCATGATTTATTTGCCGCCCACCGAAGCTCCTGAGCATTGCGAAGGAGTAAATGTGGGATTCTGTGGCATAGAAGATCCATCTACTCCTAATTTTACCATTATATAAAGGTGCAAAAAACGAGAAAGACAAATGTAAACATTTATGCCGCCAAGCTGAACATATCATCTATGGTATAATCGTACAAAATGTATTCTATAGAAATTATATTGCTTTATACTGCGGCACTGCTTTTGGTAAGCGTTTTATCAAGCAAGATAAGCGATAAAATAGCTGTTCCTGC
>CAZRTO010000003.1:0-41424 GCA_964603025.1 uncultured bacterium
CGGCCACGCCCCGCCGAAGGCGAGGCTCCGCTAAAGCGGGGCCGAGGGCAGGCAGACATCATCCGTCATCCATCATCCGTCATCCGCCTCTACGAAGCGGCCGACAGCCATACCGAAGCCTGCATTGTAAAAGAGATACTGAAAAACAAGAAAGTATCCGGATCCGATACTGTTGTCGTTCTGCCGGAACATGACATGCTGCTCCCTGTGATAGCGCAGGCTTCCCCTTATATGGAGGATTTCAATATTTCTCTGGGATACCGCCTTGCGAGAAGTTCTGTTTACTATCTGTTGATGTCCATCTTCAAAGCCCAGAGCTCAAGGAAGAAGAACGGCCATTATTATTCCAGGGACTATCTTGAGGTCCTGATGCATCCCGTCGCCAAGAACTGGGAGGAGGCGGTCGAGAGCCGCAGCGCCAGGATACTTGTGCACACTATAGAGGAAGCTCTCAAAGGACGGACGGTAACGGGAATATCCGGGAGCCTGTTCATAACCCTGAAAGCGGTAGAGGATGACCCGTCGCTTTTATCCCTGGCTGTTGAAGAATCCGGGGCCGGATCGAACGGAGCAGACATGAAAAGGGCGCTGGTGTTCCTGCATGACGTCCTTTTCAGGAACTGGGAGGACATAGGCACATTCTCTCAGCTCGCGGGGGCGGTTTCCAGATTCCTGGACGGCGCCGGGAAGCTGGGTCTATTAAAAAGCCATCCCATGAACTACGCGGTCGTTGAAAGGCTGTACGAAAAATGCGATGAGATAAAGAACTCTTCGTTCGCTGAAGAGACCTTTTCGAAGGACGATCTGATGCGGATATTCGATGAGATGATGTCCTCCGAAAAGGTCAACTTCCTGGGGACCCCGCTGAAAGGCGTTCAGGTCCTCGGGCTTTACCAGACCCATTCCATAAGTTTTGACGATGTTATCTTGACCGATGCCAACGAAGGGAGCCTGCCCAAAGTACGCCCAAGCGAGCCGCTGATACCTAAAGAAGCGATGCTGATGACGGGGCTTGGGCGCGTCGAAAAGACCGAAGAAATAGAAAAATACCAGTTCAGGCGGCTTCTGGCCTCGTCTAAAACGGCGCATATCATCTACCGAAGCGACGACCGCTCCGAACGGAGCCGTTTTGTCGAGGAATTATTGTTGGAGCAGGAACGCGCTTTAGTACCTGCCTGCCGGTCAGACAGGCTTCAGCGCTTCAGCACTTCAGCTCCTCTGATCTTGACTGCGGCTTTCAATATCAATCCAATACCGTCAAAGACGCCTGTTAAGAAGACAAAACAGCAGGCGGATTTCCTCAAGCAGTTCGAATACTCGCCGACATCCGTTAACGCGTATCTTACCTGTCCGGTCAGTTTCTACTATGGTTATGTCCTCAGGCTCAGGGAACGGGAGGACATGCTCGAACAGATAGAAGGCCGCGATATAGGCACCTTTATCCACGAGCTTTTTGAGGATGCTTACAGGCCGTTCGCTGGCAGGTCCCCGGTGCTCAATGCCGGGTTCTACGAATCGCTCTTTGCCGCGTTCGAGCGCAAGTTCAGTTCCGAACTTGCCATGCGCATCAGGAGCGGGGATTTTATGCTCAAGGAGACCTTGAAAGCCGCTATAGGCAAGTTCGTCTCGCGCGAACGGACGCGCGATGTGGATAAGGTGATTGAACTCGAAAAAGAATACAGGACGATATTAAAGGTCCGCGGCAGCGATATCGTTATGAAAGGGAAGATAGACCGCGTTGACCTTATGCGCTCGGGCGAGATAATGATCCTAGATTACAAGACCGGAGGTTCTGATATCAAACCGTCCACTGATGTCATAGAGGTATCGTCCGCGTCGGGGGACCGAAGAGCGATAAAGAAAAAAATAAAGTCTCTTCAGCTTCCGGTGTACGTCGGTCTGGTATCCGAGAAGTACGCTTTTGAAAAATTAAATCCCGCTTTGTATTCCATAAAGAATGCCGAGCTTTCCAGTCTTTGGGAGGATCATCTTGGCCTGCCGGAACGGAAAGAGCTTTATCAGGGATATATGTCCGCTCTTGACTCGCTCCTTTCGGAAATATTGGACCCGTCAAAGGATTTTGAGCCGGATGACAGCGATGAACGCATCTGTTCACACTGTCCGTTCTCGATGATGTGCAGGTAGAGGCGCCAAATTTTATGGGTTGAGCTGTCTTGTTAATTCTTTGTTTTTCTCGGTGGATTCATCTAACAAACAACGCAACATCCCATTTTCTGAATCCTCGATCTGTCCGTTGCTTAAAGCTTCTCGCAAATCTTTTATTATTGCCAGAAAATCTGAAGAAAAATATCCGGCATCGAATCTCTCGCCGTCCATATCAATGCATTTCTTTAGGAATAATTTGTCAAGAGTTCTTATCCTGTCTATAAAACCCCTTATTACCGAACTGTTGGCATTTCTCCCTTTCCATGACAAAGTGCTGTTTAGATATCTGACCAGGTCTATGCTCTGAGACTCCCACAACTCGAACAATTCCGCGACATTTTTAACGGCATTATTTTTATAGCCGATTATTGGATGAGAGACCGTGTCAAGATGGATATCAGGAGATGCATACCCATTTCTTATCAGCCTCTTGGTGAGCTGACTCCCGGCTTGCGGTCTGAGTGTCGAAAAAATCCTAGAACCATTTTTGTCCAGACCGGTCTGATCTATGAATGACCAGTTATCTCTTAACACTTGCATTGTATCTTCTGGCGAGAAAAAAATGAATCCGACTTCATACTGCATTCCGATCACATCTCTTAATAATCTCATTGCCTCCCGGTTCTCTTCAACGGTTACTCCTTTTGCATATGTCCTGCGCAATTGTGTCGGGCTCCCGGACTCGATCCCAAGGTAAACCTTTTTGAATCCGGCTTCTTTTAAGGTCTGGAAAAGCTCTATCCTTCTTTTATTCTTTTCATCCTCGCCATCTTTAAATATCGTATCGACCCTTGCTGAAAAATGCGACATCGATATATCTCCATATCTTTTTCTAAGGGCCATTATTCCTTTTGCAATGTCCTCTGCTCTTTCAATCGTCTCATCTATTTCACAATCTGCCATGCTGCCTAAAAATTCCGAATCATTTGCCCAAAAAGTAAAACCGTTGTCATAGCCGTATCTGGCCCAGAAAGAATCTCTGCTGAGCCTGATGAACCTTTCCATTCTATCCATCATAAGATCCTTTGAAAAAGGTCTCCATTGGTGATGTGAGCCAAGATTTTGATACAGCCCTCCTATCGAACAAAAAGTGCATCTGTGCCATGAGCAGCCTCGGCTGAATTCGAGCCCAAGGCCCCAATCATCCAAAAATAATTCTGGAGCGTTGTCTTGAGTCAGTATCGGATAGCTTGATAGGTCAAGAGCCTGTTTTTGGATGTCTCCTTCAGGGCTAGTTCTTACATTTGCTATTCCTGAGTAATTATCCGGATTTCCGATATCCGGCAAGCCGGAAGCTCTCTCTACTATTTTGCGCAGCGCTTCTTCTCCCTCTCCTTCAACAATGCAGATGCCAGCAAAATCCGGGTCTTCCAAAAGCTGCCGGCCTCCGAATGTAGCAATGCTGTTGCCAGCTAATATTAATGGGGTTGGTCTTATAGCCTTGGCTGTTCTGATAAAATGAGCCGCAGCCTCTTTTGTTTCCCATTTCATGGAAAGACCGACTATATCAGGCTTTTCACTTGTTAGTCTAGCTGACATATCGAAAAGCGCACGGTTATATCTAGTATCATGGTTTGTTATAGTTTTATATTCCGGGGAGTCTAATGTGTCTTGCATATCCATTATGCTTACATTGACAGGAGCGGCGGACTTTGCCCTTAGATATCCTCCAAGGATTCGGACGGATAATGGTCCAAGAGGACGGACATAATAATTGCGAGACGCCAGATTGATAAGAGAAACATTTATCCCAGCCATTGTTGATCTCCTTCTGTCTTTATATCGGAGAAAAATGTGGAAAATCTCATTCGGTCTTTACAAGCCCTCGAGTTCGGAGCACAGGGCTATTCTCTGAATATGATCCGGCCTTTTATCGGCGCGGTGCTTTCATGTTCGAGCGGTCTTCTGATGCAAAAACTCAACTCTGTCCTCGACCCGCTGATTTCTTTTGCCGTAATATGTATCACCCTTTCGCCGTCTTTTGAGGGCAGTTTAAGCGGTTCAAGTACAGTATCTATCTTCTTCGGGTCCCACGAGCGAGATCCAAGGAATGTTCTTATTGCGATAGAGACCGCTTGTGCCGGATATGGGAACTTTGCCGGATGTAAGATGTTAAAACCGAACGAGCATTTCTTGTCAGGATGGTTTTCGCAGTGCTCAAAAACAGGCGGAGCTGGGAAAGACAGAACATTATTAAGATCTGCATCCTGCGGCAACGCCTGGCGGGCCAGATCGCCGAGGGTTTTTATTTGGCATCGAAAAAAAGCATTGTTGGAAGCTTCGTTTAAAAAGTACAGGTCGTTAGTCGTTCCGCCGACAAGGTTCGTATCTGCGGAAAAAGAACTTTCAATAAGAAATCTGGAAATAGTTACGAAACCTTGGAATGCTGATATGTTCTCTTCATCATCCAGGTTCATGCCTGCTAATGTCGGAGTAAGTGAAATCCAGGTCTTCTTGTTGTCCGAGATCGATGATTCAGTAATTCCTCTGAAAGGGTTTTCGTCAATATTAGGGAAGAGGATATTCGAATGCGCTCCTTTCAGCGAAGGCAAGTATCCGAATCTGATTAAGCCGTTATCGGTGGCGACATTAAAACACGTTACTTTTTCATCGTTCTGTTTGTAATCATGATATAGGCGGCTATTTGGATCAAGGATCATGTCCGTGTGGTGCCTGAATTCAACTGTGTTAACGATCCGCGGTCTCTCCATCCCATGCCGCCACAGCGATATCCGCGTGATGCCGCTGGGGGGGATGGGGCTTGAGGTTGCGCCGTATATTTTCATTAGTATTTCTTTCTCAATGGCATCTGTTTATTCATCGAAAATCATTGATGAGGATTTCAAGCGGGGGGTCAGCTTCCGGTGGCTGAGCCGTCACTACCCAGGAACTCTCCCGAAAGCGCCTTGTGGGCAAGGTCTGAGATCGTTACTATGGGCCGGGGATCGTACGGCGGTTTTGTCAGCCGGCACAGATCAAATTCCATCGACGGATCCATCCTGGTCCATGCCGGGAGCCCGTTCTTTACAAAAAAGCGCGCGATACGTATAGAGCCGTCGAAAGCAGCGGCCTTGTAATCCTGTCCCAGAGAGTATATCAGCGAGTTCGTCGCGGACAACAGCATATTGACGGCTCCGGTCTTTGATATTTCCGTATTTCCGGTGAATCTATGCCCTGAATTGAAGGGCGCGTGTATATCGAGATGATTCGCGCGCTCGTTCTTTTTAAGCGTTATCAGACCCAGGTATAATATGTCCCCGTCGATAGCGATGTTAAACAGAGTTTTTTTATGCCCAAGTTCCGCGATCGCCTTTCGCATCTCAAACAAGCCCGGCGAGCGGAATCCTTTGTCTCCCGTTCTCCATAACCTGAATTTTGTTATGCCTGAAGGCGGGGCGGCGATCAGTTCAGAAACTGCCCTGTCGCGTATCATTGCAAGAGAATTTACAACAGAGTGCAGTGCCGGGCCGCGGTTGAGGGGCGCGGCATGCGCCGGTATTAGCCTAATATTGGTCAATTGTATATCCCCTCATATTATCTTATCGCCCAAAACAGGGGCCTGATTTCACTTTGTGTGATAAAATATCTACACGATGGCATATGTAGCGGTATTCATCCTCGGTTCCATTTTTGGCGCGGCTGCTGTGTTCCTGATCAACAGGTCGCAAATGTCGCATCTAAAAGACTCGTTCAAGGCGCTTTCTTCCGATGTTTTTTCCAAGAACGCCCAGGATTTCCTTGCGATGGCCAACGAGGTCCTGTCGAAGTACACAAAGACCGGCGAGAACACTCTCGAAAGCAAAAAGCAGCTTATCGACCAGACTCTGGGCAACATGAAGGACGATCTGGTGAAAGTTGCCGACCTGATGAAGACGCTCGAAAAGGACAGGGAGAACAAGTTCGGCGAGATTTCCACTCAGTTAAAATATACGGTCGAACAGACCACCAGGCTTCAGGACACGACGAACAAACTTCAAAGTGTTCTGGCCAGCACCAAGGCAAGAGGGCAGTGGGGCGAGCGGATGGCGGAGGATGTGCTGCGCCTGGCGGGATTTGTCGAAGGGATAAATTACAGAAAGCAAAAAGCTCTCGAGTTCAGCACAAAAAGGCCGGATTATTCGTTTATTTTGCCGCAGGGCCAGATAGTCAACATGGACGTGAAATTCCCGCTCAACAGCTATCTTCAGTTTGTCGCCTCAGATAACGAAGTCGAAAAAAAGAGCTACAAAGAACAGTTCTTGCGAGATGTGAAGGGGCGGATCAAGGAAGTGACGACCAGGGACTATATTAATCCTGAAGATAATACTGTTGATTATGTGATAGTTTTTGTTCCCAACGAACAGGTCTATTCTTTCATCAATGAGTCCGACAACACGATCCTGGACGAAGCACTTAAAAATAAAGTGATCTTTTGTTCGCCGCTCACGCTTTACGCGATACTTGCGGTGATAAGGCAGGCGATGGACAACTTCAAGCTGGAAAAGACCGCGGCCGAGATGTCCGGTCTTTTCGGCACGTTCTACAAGCAGTGGGCCATGTTCACAAAGTCCATGGAAAAGATGGGCAAAAGTATCGACGACGCCCAGAAGGAGTTCCAGGTGCTTGTTTCAACCCGCCGCAACCAGCTGGAGCGGCCTCTCAAGAAGATCGAGGACCTGCGCGTGAGCAAGGGGATCCCGATAGCCGCGGAAGAGAACGGGACAAAAGAGCTTACAGAATAATTTCGGAGGTAAACAAATATGATGTACAAAGTCGAGGTCAAGAACAAAGGCGGGTCGGAAGTCTATGTTAAATCCGCGTCAGGACAGTTCGCGGTGGATCTGGACGGCAAGACCGGCGTGACACCGCTGGACGCGCTGCTCGGATCGCTCGGCTCCTGTATGGCCTATTTTATAAGAAAATTCGCAAAGTCCGCGAATATCCAGATGGATATGTTCAAGCTCGATCTTGAAGCCGATCTTGTCTCTGATAACGGCTACAAGTTCAAAAAGATCAACGTTGCGATCGATACAGATGGGGCAGTCCTGGATGACGCGAAAAAAATGTCGCTTGTCGAATTTGTCAAGAATTGTCCGACGCATAACACGCTGAGAAGCGGGCCGGAAATAGAGATAAAAGTATTGTAGAAAGGGCCCATAAAGGCCCGTAAAGGCATAAAAGGCGGAAGACTCGCAGCTTACAGCACGCTCCCTTCGACAAGCTCAAGGTCGCTACGGCTAACGGCTTTCTGAAACCGTTAGCCGTGAGCTGTAGGCCCGACAGGGCCGTGCCGTCAGCCTTCAATATATTCAACAGATGCTTTTGTCGCCTTTATTTTGGCGATCCCGCCTATCAGCCCGTCTTCCCCGTCCGTGAAAACCCTGACATAGTCCTGTGTTAGTCCTTCGAGGCGGCCGGTCTTTTTGTCGCGCTGTTCGACGAATACCGCAATATCCTTGCCGATCATATTTTTATTGTATTTCAGCATTAGCTCATCTCTCAGGTTTTTCATCACCCCGGCTCTCGCCGCTATTTCTTTGACAGGGACTTTTCCGTCCATTTTTGAGGCAGGAGTTCCGGGCCTGGGGGAAAACCTGAAAACGTGAATGCGCGAAAACCCGATATCCCGGCAGAATTTTACGGTGTTTTGGAACTGCTCTTCCTTTTCTTCTGGAAATCCTACGATCACATCTGTTGAGATCGCTATGCCTGGGACCTTATGCCGTATTCTTTCCGCTAGTTTTGAGTAACCATCACCCGAATATTTTCTGTTCATCGCATTTAAGATGTTATCATCACCGCTTTGAAGAGGGATATGCAGGTGCCGGCAGATCTTATTGTTGCCCGCGATCACTTCCAACAGTTCGTTTGATATGTTCAGCGGCTCTATTGAGCTGATCCGCACTCTCAAAATGTCTTCGAAATCCGATATCTTTTTCAATATCAAAGGTAGATCTTTGTTAGCGCCGGTGTTTATCCCCGTTAGGACGAGCTCTCTGATCCCTCTGTTTGCGCAGTCCCTTGCCTGGGAAAGTATATCGTCGACCGGATAAGAGATCTCCCGGCCCCTGGCGTATGGGACGATACAGTACGAACAGAAATTATTGCAGCCGTTTTGGATTATCAAATTGGCGCGGAGGCGGGGGAGATCGGATGACGGATGACGGATGTCGGATGACGAGGGAGCCGACACTTTAGTGTCGGGCCATTCGTTTAAGAGGCGGGCAATTGTATCCTCAAATCCATCTTTATCCCTCAGAACTACGATATTATTGTTATTAAAGATCTCTTCCGCACCGTCGCTCATGTTGATGAAGCAGCCGGTGATGATAAGCTTTTTACATCTGTTTGAAAGACTTCTTATCGTTTGTCTTGATTTTTTGTCCGCAAGCTGTGTGACCGTGCACGTGTTGATCGCCGCGATATCCGAATTTTTCTTGAAATCCACGACCTCCAGTCCCAGCGATAGGGCGGCCTCCTGCATCTTCAGCGTTTCCGCCTGGTTCATTTTGCATCCCAGTGTATGAAAAGAGATGGTTTTCATTTTGAGGCTAGAACGACACGGTCTATGCCGCTTAAGTCGCGGATCTTTGATATCGAAGAATAAACGGATGCAGAGCTCAGCATTTCCATGACCGCATCGACCTGTCCCTGACCTGTTTCAAGCAGCAAAGAGCCTTTGTCGGCAAGGAATTCCTGTGCCTTAGCCGTTATCTTCCTGTAGTAGGCAAGGCCGTCGGGGCCGCCGTCAAGAGCCCGCAAAGGCTCATATTTTGTTATCTCAGGCTCCAGCTTTTCAAGGTCGGCTGAACTGATATACGGAGGGTTTGAAATAATTATGTCGAATTTTGATCCTAGTGGGATAGGGGAGAAAAGATCCCCCTGAAGGAAGCGCACCCTGTCGCTTACGCCGTGTTTTTTTGCATTTTCAGAGGCCAGTTCCAAAGAGGCCATAGAAATATCGGTTGCCGTAACTGCCGACGACGGAATATATTTTGCGATGCTGACGGCGATCGCTCCGCTTCCTGTCCCTATATCAAGGAGCGAGATATGAGACATATTGCTTTCTTTTGCGATATCTATAACCTTTTCAACCAGCAGCTCTGTCTCGGGTCTTGGAATAAGCACCTCTTTTGTAACTAAAAAGTCCAGGGACATAAAGGGCCGGTATCCGATAATATAGGCCGTGGGTTCCCTTTTTACCCTGCGGAGGATAAGTTTCTTAAATTCGGCCAGCTCTTCCTCTTTGAGCACGCGGTCGTGCATTGTGTATATCTGTATGCGTTTAATGCCCAGGGCGTGCGCCAGCAGGACCTCGGCTTCCAGATGAGCGTCTTCGATCTTGTGATTAGTGAAATATATCGTGGTCCAGTCCAGGAGGGTAGCTATCGTCCAGGTCATGACTTTGGCGCCGATTCCTTTAGTTTGGCCATGCGGTCGGCTTCGGATAGGGCGGTTATTATTTCGTCCAGAGCGCCGTCCATGACCTCGTCAATATTGAATACCGAAAGCCCGACGCGGTGATCGGTGATCCTGTTCTGCGGAAAATTGTACGTGCGCACTTTTTCGCTCCGGTCGCCACTGCCGACCTGGGTCTTTCTCATATTACTTATTTCACTGGCCCTCTTGCTTTCCTCCATTTCATAGAGGCGCGCCTGGAGGAACTTAAAGGCTTTTGCCTTGTTCTGAGCCTGTGATCTCTCGTCCTGGCACTGAACGACGATGCCGGAAGGCATATGGGTTATCCTGATCGCGGTGCTGAGCTTATTGACGTTTTGTCCTCCGGCGCCGCCGGAGCGGAAAACGTCGATCCTTATGTCTTTATCCTCTATTTTTACGTCTACATCATCCACTTCCGGTATAACGGCTACCGTCGCAGCGGATGTGTGCACTCGTCCCGAAGCTTCCGTGGCCGGGACCCTCTGCACCCTGTGCGTGCCGCTTTCGAACTTGAGGCGGCTGTAGGCGCCTTTTCCCTGTATCAAAAATACCGCCTCTTTATATCCTCCGAGGCCCGTTGGGTTGGAATCTAT
Organism: uncultured bacterium; assembly: GCA_964603025.1. Taxonomy (GTDB): domain Bacteria; phylum Margulisbacteria; class WOR-1; order JAKLHX01; family JAKLHX01; genus CALFCX01. The sequence continues at coordinate 10,179 of CAZRTO010000003.1, forward strand.
CATCTCAGCTTTCCAGCCGAGCCTTTCGGCATAGCGCAGGTACATCCTGAGCAGCTGTCCCGCGAACAGCGCGGCTTCTTCTCCTCCGGTGCCGGCGCGTATTTCCATGAATATGTTCTTCTCATCGTTGGGGTCTTTGGGTAGAAGGAGGATCTCGATCTCTTTTTTCAGCTCTTCCTCGCGTTTTTCGAGGTCTTTGAGCATTTCCTTGAGTTCGGGGTCTTTGGATGACTTGATGTCGTTTATGTCAGCTAGCACCTGCCTGAACTGTCCGGCCTTTTGGACGATCTCTTTTATGTCGGACAGCTCTTTACCGTATTTTTGTATCTTTTCCCTGTCTGAGAGCGTTTCGGGGCTTGAAAGAAGAGTTTCCAGTTCTTTGTGCCGCTCCTCGAACTTGGAAAGCTTGGCGAGATAATCCATAGGGGGCTACTTGCTTTTTTTTGCTTTGCTGTTCTTCGAGACCCTGGTCTTTTTCTTTTTGAGGGAAACGGGTTTTGCTGCGTATTTCTTTTTGAACTTGTCCACTCTTCCTTCGGTGTCCATAAGCTTCTGCTTGCCGGTGAAGAGGGGATGGCACTTGCTGCAGATGTCCACGCGGATCGTCTTTTTTGTCGAGCCGATCTCAAACTCCGCCCCGCACGCGCAGGCGGCGGTTACCGTATGATATTCGGGATGTATTTTGTCTTTCACAAATGCATTATAGCATGCCAAAAGTCGGCTTATCAAGGTGTCAAGCCGGAATTTGTAAAGGTTTATACCACCATGTTATAATCTTGAAAAGAAAGGTGTAATAATGTCTAAAAAGTACAAAGTTGCCGTTTTGGGCGCGACCGGAGTGGTAGGCAAAGAGATGCTCAAAGTTCTCGAGGAGAGAAATTTCCCCGTGGAGAGGCTTTTGCCGCTGGCATCCAGCAGGACGGCGGGCTCAACGGTTGTTTTCAAAGGAAAAGAGCACAAAGTCGAGCTCGCGGAGCCCGACTCGTTCAACGACATAGATATAGGGCTTTTTTCGGCCGGCGCGTCAATATCTGAAAAATTCGCTCCGGAAGCGGCAAAAAGGGGAGTTGTTGTGATCGATAACACCTCTTTTTTCAGGATGCATCCGGATATTCCTCTGGTAGTGCCGGAGGTCAATCCTCAAGCGCTCAAAAGGCACAAAGGCATAATTGCCAATCCCAACTGTTCGACCGCCCAGATGGTGGTAGTGCTGAAACCTATACACGACAAATACAGGATAAAAAGGGTTGTCATATCGACATACCAGTCTGTGTCCGGCTGGGGCAAAGAAGCGGTTGACGAGCTGATAACCCAGACCAAAGCATGGGTAGAGGGGCGGCCCGTTGAGACCAAGATACTGCCCAGGCAGATAATGTTCAACGCTGTCCCGCAGATCGACTCTTTCCTTGACACGGGATATACCAAGGAAGAGATGAAGATGATCAATGAGACCAAAAAGATAATGGAGGACGATTCGATAGCGGTCACCGCTACTACGGTCAGGGTGCCGGTGTTCATAGGCCACAGCGAATCGGTGAACATCGAGACCGAAAAGCCTCTGTCGCGCGAAGATGTGATGCATCTGCTGTCAAAAGCGCCCGGGGTCAAAGTAATGGACGACCCGGCAAACAAAGTTTATCCGACCGCGATCGACTGCGTCGGTATAGACGATACGCTGGTGGGCAGGATACGCAAAGACGTTTCGGTGCCCAACGGTATCGATCTTTGGATCGTATCGGACAACTTAAGAAAAGGCGCGGCGACCAACGCGGTCCAGATAGCCGAGGAAATGATAAGACAAGGGCTTTTATGAAGAAGAATGAGCCTCTGCTCAGCTCAAAGTCCATGGATTCCATCCAGAGGATAATGCCCCCTGTCATATTCGTTATATGCGCTGTTCTGACCGGAACTATAGGGTACATCATCATAGAGAAAATGTCTCCGCTGGACTCTTTATATTTGACGGTTGCGAGCATGTTCCTTACGGTGAGCTATCTTGATACTATAAAATTCTCCGAAACAGGAAAGATATTTTCCGTGTTCTTTCTGGTGTTCGGCGTATTCTCCGTGTTCTATGCTGTCGGCACGATAATCGAGTTCATAGTTGAAGGAAATATTTTAGGTATCAGGAGGAGAAAAAAGATGGATGAAAAGATCAAACATATGAAAGACCATTATATTATCTGCGGCTACGGCAGGGTCGGGCACCAGATATCGGAGGAGTTGAGGGCACATAAAAAACCTTTTGTGGTCATAGATCAGAAAGAAAATACTGCCGAAGAGCTAAACTCCAATGGTATCCCTTATTTCATCGGCAGCCTGTCGGACGATGTCCTGTTGGAAAAGGCGGGAATATCCCGCGCTAAAGTGCTTTTTGCCGCGGCCGACAGCGATGTGGACAACGTGTACGTGACCCTGGCCGCCAAGGTCGTGAACCCGAATATCTTCATAGTTGCGCGTGCCAGCCACAAAGAGACCGAGAGCAAGCTCAAAAAAGCCGGGGCGGGCAAAGTGATCAGCCCGTATTTTATAGCCGGCAGCAGGATGGCTTCCATGGCTGTGAGCCCTGTTTCTGTCGAGTTCCTTGATATAGCGATGGGCAGCGAGAACGTGGAAATGTGGGTGAGAGAATTCAAGATCGGTGACGGCTCTCCGCTTGCCGGGAAAACGCTCGGGGAGGCCAACGTAAGGAAAGCGACCGGCACAATGATACTCTCCATCAAAAAAGCTTCCGGCGGATTTGAGCTGACGCCCAAGTCTTCCAGCCTTATAGAAAAAGGCGATATCCTGGTCGCTCTGGGCACGGGCCAGCAGCTGATCTGCCTTGAGAACGCGTTAAAATAATGGCTTTCATGAAAGAGAACGAATATCTGTCTTTAGCCGTCAGGACAGCCGCGGCGGAGATATGCCTCGCGGCCCGCACCGCTCCGAAAACAAGAGGGGTTGACCTTATTGAAACGGCGATAATAGACGGAGCGGATCTGCAAAAGTTGACGGCCGAGATGGAGAAAATTTTCGCTTCGACACAGAGAGAGGCTTTCCGCAAGAACGCGGGCTCGCTTAAGGACTGCAATTGTGTCGTCCTGATAGGCGCAAGGAATAAAACAGCGGGCCTTTCACCGTGCGGACTGTGCGGATTCAAGGATTGCGAGGATAACGAGCGGAACGGCGCGGTTTGCGCTTTTAATGTGATGGACCTCGGGATCGCCATAGGCTCGGCGGTTTCGGCCGCCGCTGACAGAAGGATCGACAACCGCCTTATGTGGACGATCGGCATGGCGGCAAAGGATCTGGGCCTGCTCGGACCGGAGGTAAAACAGATCATCGGTATCCCTCTGAGCGCTACCGGCAAGAATATATTTTTCGACAGGAAATAAAGGAGAAACGCCATGTTTGAAGACATAAAGGCGGTATTTGAAAGAGACCCGGCCGCGAAGAACATCTTTGAAGTCCTTCTCTACCAGGGGATATGGTCCGTATTTTTCCACAGGATCGCGCATTTTCTGTATCAGGTCGGGATCCCCGTAATACCACGCCTGATATCCCAGATAAGCCGCTTTCTTACAGGGATCGAGATACATCCGGGAGCGACCATAGGCAAAGGGTTCTTTATCGACCATGGGGCGGGCGTAGTTATTGGCGAAACAACGGTCATCGGCGATAATGTCACCATTTATCAGGGTGTTACCCTGGGCGGAACGGGAAAAGAAAAAGGCAAAAGGCACCCGACAGTGGGCAATAACGTGATAATCGGAGCCGAAGCCATAGTCTTGGGAAATATAAATATTGGCGACAACTCAAGAATAGGTGCCGGAGCTCTGGTGACCAGGTCGGTCTGCCCGAACTGCACTGTTGTGGGCAATCCGGCAAGGGTCGTTGTACGGGACGGCGTCAAAATAAATCCGCTAGAACACGGGGACCTGCCGGACCCTGTCGGCAAGGCGCTCGAAGAACTTCAAAGCAGGATCGATAAGTTGGAAAAAAAGATAGGCGGATAAAAAACCGTATGGCCCTTCGTGTTTTTAATACAGTGACCAGGCAAAAAGAACTTTTTGAGCCGCGCGTGCCCGGAGAGGTCTCTATGTACGTGTGCGGCATCACCCCGTATGACGAGACCCACCTGGGCCACGGGCGCGCTTATGTAGCGTTCGATATCATCCGCAGGTATCTGGAATACAGCGGATATAAGGTAAGATATTTCCAGAACATAACCGATATAGACGACAAGATAATCAAAAAAGCCGCGGACAGCTCTACAAGTATCGAAGAGATCACGGACAGATACACAAAAAGCTTTTTCGATGTAATGGACAAGCTTAAAGTGAAAAAAGCTTCCGGCTATCCAAAGGCTACAGAGCATATCAAAGAGATGGTCGGCTTTACCAAAATGCTTGAGGAAAAAGGGTTCGCCTACGCGTCCGGAGGGGATGTGTATTTTGACATCTCAAAATTCGTATCGTACGGTCAGCTTTCAAAGAGGGACATCGAAGGCATGCTGTCCGGGGCCAGGGTGGAAGTCAACGAAAATAAAAAGGACCCTCTTGATTTTGTCCTCTGGAAGACCGCCAAAGAGGGGGAGCCGTCCTGGGAAAGCCCGTGGGGGCAAGGCCGGCCGGGCTGGCATACGGAGTGCGTCGTAATGTCAAAAAAACATCTCGGAGAGACCATAGATATTCACGGTGGAGGCGCAGATCTCATGTTCCCGCACCACGAGAACGAAGTCGCTCAGGCCGAATGCTGCGGTCCCAGGCCATTTGTGAAATACTGGATGCACAACGGCTTTATAACCGTGAACAAAGAAAAAATGTCCAAATCGCTGGGCAACTTTTTTACGCTTGCAGAGGTATTCAAACAGTTCGATCCGTCAGTTGTCAGGTATTTTCTTTTAAGGACACACTACCGCAGCCCGGTCAATTTCAGCATTGACGACCTTGAGGAGGCAAAAAGTGCCCTTGAAAGCATAAAGAACGCTTATGACGACATGCAGTTCATGCTCAAAAACGTCCACAACAACAGCGTTGAGTCCGATGTGGACCTTAAAGTCTGCAAGGAGAAGTTCGTCGAGGCGATGGACGATGATTTCAACACGTCCGCGGCGCTGGCCGTGATATTCGATCTGATCAAGTCCTATCATGAAAAGAAGTTCAAGCTGACAGGCGAGCAGATAAGCAATATCAAGAACCTCCTGGAAGAGTTCAACTCAGTACTCCAGCTGGGGCTCAAGGAGTCCAAGGTCGAGATCAAGCAAAGCGCGCAGGACCTGCTTGAAAAGCGGAACGAGGCGCGCAGGAACAAGGACTTTGCACTGGCCGATAAGTTCAGGGCGGAGATCGAGGCCATGGGGTATACTATAGACGACACTCCTTTCGGCTCGTTCGTAAAGAAGAAGCCCGAGAAAAAAGATCCGGAAAAAAAGATAGCCGATCCGTTCGGCTTAGGTAAAAAAGGATAAAGATATGCTCGATCCAAAATTCATAAGATCTAATCCCGAAAAAATAAAGACCGCGCTTATCAACAGGGGCGCGGATATTGCTCTGTTGGAAGAGTTTTTGGCTGTCGACGCCAAGTGGCGGGAAAAAACAGCCGCTTACGAATCCTTGAAAAGCACTCAGAACCAGGTATCTTCCGAGATCGCTCAGCTAAAAAGAGAAAAAAAAGACACCTCAGAGCTAATGTCCCGGATGAAAGAAACGGCAGAAAAGACCAGGGGCCTGTCCGAAGAGCTCAAAGCGCTGGAAACAGAGCTGGAGAACAAAGCTCTTTACCTGCCGAATATCCCGGGCGAAAAGACGCCCGTCGGCAGTGATGAATCGCAAAATATCGAAGTGCGAAGATGGGGTGAGCCCAGGAAATTCGATTTCACGCCGAAGAGCCATGACGAGATAGGCGAAAAACTGGGGATTTTTGATTTTAAGCGCGCCGCCAAGATCTCGGGAGGCAGGTTCGCCGTGTTAAAAGGCCGCGGCGCGCGTCTTGAAATGGCGCTTATCAATTTCATGCTGGATGTTCATACCAAAAAACACGGATACACGCAGGTCTTTACGCCTTTTTTGGTCAATGAGGCGTCCATGACGGGTACTGGCCAGCTGCCCAAGTTCAGGGAGGATATGTACGAAGCAAGCGACGGGCTTTTTATGATACCGACGGCGGAAGTCTCCGTGACAAATCTGCATCGCGACGAAGTTCTTTCCGCTGAAGAACTGCCGGTAAAATATGCCGCGTATTCCGCGTGTTTCAGGAGGGAGGCAGGTTCCTACGGCAAGGACGTGAAGGGGATCATCCGCCAGCACCAGTTCAACAAGGTGGAACTGGTAAAATTCTGCCTGCCGGAGAAGTCCTGCGACGAGCTCGAAGCTCTCACCGCCGATGCCGAGGAGATCCTCAAGCTTTTGGAACTTCCCTATAGGGTGATAGCTCTTTGCACAGGGGACTTAAGTTTTGCTTCTTCCAGGACATATGATATAGAAGTATGGTTCCCATCCGAGGGTAAATACAGAGAAGTGTCGTCCTGCTCCAACTTTGAGGAATTCCAGGCCCGCAGGATGAATATAAAATACCGCGCGGACGCAAAAATGAAGCCAGCATTTGTCCACACGCTGAACGGTTCCGGGCTCGCTGTAGGGCGCACAATGGCGGCGATTATCGAGAATTATCAGCTAAGCGACGGTTCTTTTAAGCTCCCTAATATCCTATCTTCTTACATGCAAGAATAGCGCCCGTAAAAGCGATGAATCCTTTGAGGTGTTGATTATATGGAAGTCAATGCGGCAAGGATGCCGGAACGTCTGGATCCCGGCAGGAGCAAAGATCGGACTATCAATGAAGTAATAGAAGAGGCGCACGACCTGAAGAGCGCTTTTGACAGGGCCACCAGCGGCCTCAAACAATCGGATATCCCCGGGGTCTACATTCCCAGCAACATTTCCACGGTATAAAAACCATAAAATATGCAAGTTTAAGCCTCACTGCGACGATATATAAAATAGAAAACAGCCCGGTTGATACGCCAAGGAGGAACAACGCTATGCCGAGACGCACCAAGAAAGGCAAAGAAGATGTTGAGGAGATGCTGGCAGCTCTTCAGCGTGAAGCAGCCAGGAACATAAGCGAAGTCGAGGACGAAGAAAATTACGATTATTCTTCCGATCAGGATCCGGACGATATGCGCCGGGACAGGATGTTTGACGACAATTACTTCAACTAGATCTTTGGCGGGATAATTGCTGTTATTCTGCAGCAATGCTTGAGGAATTCATAAAAAACAACAAAATACCTGTCGTGTGCGCGGTTGTACTGCTTCTTCTGGCCGCTTTCCTTCTCCCAGGGATCGCAAAGGTGCCGAAAAACACCACACCCGTCGATGATCTTCTTGTTCTGTCCGGCCCGGCAAGGTACGACGATCTTGATATATATGTGGACATTTCCGGGGCAGTAAAAGATCCCGGAGTCTATAAGCTCAAGCCCGGAGCGCGGATGACGGACCTTGTTAAGGCCTGTGGAGGGTTCCGCACAAACGCCCTGACAACTAACCTCAACCTGGCGCAGACCTTAAAGGACGGGGACAAAATAGTGGTCCCTTCACTGTACCGCTGCGGGACGGCATCCGGCGTTCCGTTCGAGGACCGAAAGGTGAACATCAACACCGCGGACCAGAAAGCGCTCGAGTCAATCCCTGGGATAGGCCCGGGTACCGCCAAAAAGATATTGGAATACCGATCTTCACAGGGGTTGTTCGGGATGCCCGAAGATATGAAGAAAGTTAAGGGCATCAGCGCGTCCAAGTTCGAAAAACTTAAACAGTATATTGATGTTCACTAGTTTTTTTTACGCCAGGCCTTTTATACCGCTTCTGGCCATTGTGATCGCCCACGCTGTGTTCTTTAGCGGTAACAAAGCGATCGCTCCCGCAGAACGACCGGGATCCGAGATCAGGGTTTCCGGACAGGTATCCGAAGAGCCGGCTTTAGGTGAAAAGGGCACGTCCTTTCTGCTTATTGCTGACAGGCCTAAGATATGCGGGAAGATAATTCCCGGCAGGCGTAGATTAAAGGTATATGTCAAAGGCCGAGTGCCGGTATCATATGCCGACCGGCTTGAGGTCCGCGGGACGTTTTTTAACGGCGAAAAAGCTTCTAATCCGGGTCAGTTTGATATGGAAAGATATCTCTCCGGAAAGAATATTCTGGGGACCCTTCATGTGTCCGGAAAAGATGATCTGTCCGTTCTCTCAAAGGGACAGGGGATAGTGAGTTCCGCGATCTCGATAAAGAACCGGATAGTAGCCGCGTTCAGGAGGATGATTCCTGAAGAACAGGCGAGTATGCTTGGCAGTATACTTTTCGGTTCAAAAGCATCGCCGGTGCCCGCAGAGACCGTCGAGGCGTACAGAAAAAGCGGCGTTGTCCATATACTAGTGGCTTCCGGTAACAGGGTATCGATCCTTTTGGGCATATGCCTCGCGCTGCGCAGGCTTTTGCTCCTCCCGCCATGGGTATCGACGGCTTTGGCCTCGTTCCTTATCTGGAGCTTTACCGCGATGGCCGGGTTCGGTCCTTCGATAGTCAGGGCGTCCGTGATGGGACAGATAACGCTTTTGGGAGGATTGCTGGAGAGGGACACCGATTTTTATAATACCCTGTGCGCGTCAGCTTTTTTTATACTTATCTTCAATCCTCTGATGCTGTTTGACATAGGTTTTCAGCTGTCTTTCGCGGCCACGTGGTCGTTCGTCTATCTTGCTCCGGTATTCGCCGGGGTCCTTAAGGGGCATATGCCGCCTTTTGCCGCCGAATCGTTTTCCGCGGCTTTTGCGCCTTTTGTGGCCACTCTGCCGATAACTTTGTATTATTTCTCGACAGTCTCGCTTGTCGGCGTTCTTGCCAATATGCTTGCAGTGCCGGTAACCGAGGTCATTACAACGCTGGGCTTTGTCTGTTCTTTGCTGGTACTGGCGATGCCTGTGCTGGCATATCCGCCGGTTCTGATAGCATCGGTGCTTATATATCTTCTTAATGCTATCGTGGCGTTCTTTTCGCGCGTTCCGGGCTCATTTGCCAGTTTTGGGCAGCCGCATCCGGTATTTGTCTTTTTGTATTATGCGGGCCTGGTATATACTGTAGAGAGCATGAAAAACCGGGACCTCTCAAAAAGATCCTTAAAACTAGCCCTGCTTGCCGTATCTCTGGCGTTCTTATTTGGCATAGGATCGGCTATATTCGCCGAAAAGAAGCTTGAGATAACCTTGCTTGACGTGGGGCAGGGAGATAGCATATTCATACGGATGCCAGGCGGAGAAAATGTTCTGATAGACGCCGGGCCGCCCAAAGCGGCAAAGAGCGTTATTTTGCCGTTCCTGAGAAAAAAAGGGGTAAACAGAATAGATCTGGCAGTCCTAACTCACGCGCATGATGACCACGTGGGAGGATTCCCTCATGTGCTTGAGAACATCAGGATATCTGAGGTCTTTGATCCGGGAGTGCCACATACGTCGCTGGCGTACAGAAGATTCCTGTCCCTTGTCGCCGCGAACAATATTAAATATTCAAATCCCAGATCAGGGCAGACGCTGTCGTTTGGCGATGTAAGGGCTGTCATTCTTGCGCCGTTCAATTATATGGAAAGCAACGACTTAAATGACAGCTCCATAGTGATGAGGTTCGTTTACGGCCGGCACGCTTTTTTGTTCACGGGCGATGCCGGGATCAGGATAGAGGAAAGGATGATGGCAAGAGGGTTCCCTTTGAGGAGCGACGTGCTGAAGGTAGGGCATCACGGCAGCTCCACTTCTTCCGGACCGGATTTCTTGAGAAAGGTGAGCCCTTCCGTTGCGGTCGTGCCGGTAGCGGCAGTCAACAGATACGGGCACCCGTCACCAAAGGTCATGGGGCTGTTGCGTGAGATGGGCGTGCGGACAATGAGAACGGATATCCATGGAGCCGTCACTATTTCCAGCGACGGCAACGACCTTTATGTTGATCATGTGAAAAAATAAGTATCACGTGATATCATATGTGTGCCATGAAAGAGAAGAAAGTGATCTGGGTGACCGGGCCGGCAGGGGCGGGCAAGGACGAAGTTTGCCGCATGCTCGAAAAAGAGGGCTTTTATACCGTAGATGCCGACAGAATAGGGCATAAGATACTCAATAAAAAAAAGAACGCGTTAAAACAAGTGTTCGGCGGCCCGGTGGTCAGGAACGGAAGGGTCGACCGCAAGGTCCTGGGAAAACGGGTTTTTGGCAGCAAGGCGGCTTTGAAAAAGTTGAACTCCATTGTCCACCCAGGGCTGATAATGGGCATCAGGTCCGCCGTGAGTTCCTGCGGCCGGGCAAGGATCGCCATAAACGCGGCCCTCTACAAAGAACTTTGCCCAGCTTTTCCGGATGCTCCGGTAGTCTCTGTGCTTGCTTCAAGGGCTCTCCGGGCCCAAAGGCTGGTCGTGTCCAGAAGGATGCCGCGGAACGAGGCAGAGGCCCTTATCGGAGCGCAGCAGAAGGACAGCTACTACAAGAGAGTGTCCGATTTTCTGATACTTAACGACGGTGGCTTGGGTCGGTTAAGGCGCGAGGTCAAGAAACTGCAGTTCATTTTCTGATTATATGTCTTTCTATCCTGTACAGCTGTGTCTGTTTGTCCCCTTCGGCCGTAACTTCGAGGGTGTTCATTCCCGTTATGAGCGCCGTTCTTTCGGAGAACCAGGAAGCATTTCGGTCAAGCTTCAGTTTTTTTCTGTTGACAGATACGCTTTTTACCTCAGCGCTTGATATCCTGGCGGATGTCAGCACCGAAGAATGACCGGTATCGATCCGCTTGTCGGGCAGAGGGATGAGATCAAATACCGTGTGCGCGGAAACTTCCGCCGAAGGAGCGGCCGCCGAAAATTCGGCCTCTATGGAGCTTTGTATAAGAGGGGTTTTGGACAGCATAAAAGCGACCTCTCCTCGGGTTATGTTCTTATTGGGCTCAAGATCGGTGCCGATAACAAAATCGAGCATGCCTTTTTTCTTTGCGTGATCGATATCCCTCACGGCCCAGTTGTCTATGGCTATATCCGGATAAGGCGACACGGACACGGGCTCCAGGCTCGCGCCGGAGAACCTTGATATGATCACCGCCGCTTCCGCTCTTGATACGTTCTTCGCGGGCCTGAACGTGCCGTCCGGATAACCCTTTACAAGCCCTTCTCTTGCGGCTATGGACGCGAATCCCGCAGCCCAGTAGGTGACAGGCACGTCCTTGAAATCGCGTTTTGAGGCGTGAGCTTCCTTGTGGCCGAGGGCCTTGACCAGCAGAGTCACCAGCTCGGCGCGGACGATAGGCTGTTCCGGCTTGAAAGTACCGTCGGAGTAACCTCTCATTATCCCCAGATTATTAAGGTGAGCTATCGCGTCCTTGGCAAAATTGTCAGAACCCACATCCTCTATGACAGGAGCCCTGAGTATGTGCAGCTGGGCCGTGGCTGTCCCTGTTTCAGGGGAAGACACCAGAGCTTCTATGCTGATCACGTTGGGGCCCTTTGCAAGATGAGGCCAGAACACCTCGAATGAATTCGCGGTGCTAAGGGCCATGATATCCCTGCCGTTAACTTTAACCGCTTTTATCTCGTGCGCATTTTCTACGGATGCGGCTATGTCCACCGCTTCGTCCGTTACCGAGGACTTATCTTTGGGTGAGAGTATGTTCAGGACATAGTCGCCTTTTTTTGGAGCAAATTTAGGTTTTTCGGGTTCCGGAGCGTATGTAAGAGTGAAGATATGGCTGTTGTTGGAACTTACGGGATCGGATTTGTAAGCGTAATCGAACCGGAACTGTGACTGTTCAAGTCCTATGCCGTAACTCAGCCCTGCGTCTGGAGCGCTCTGGTCATAACCCAGCCTGAGAGCAAGGGTCTTGATCGGCTTCCATTCGAGCCCGGTCCTGAAGACCATTCCGTTGGAATAAGAGAGAGTTTCCCGGGGCATTTCTATATCAACGGCCCCGACTATGTCGTGTCCCTGCAGGCGGTCCTCAAAAAGAGAGTCCTTGCCCGCCAGATGGAACTGTCCTCCCAGTTTTATCGCTCCTCCAAGCGTGTCCGAAGCGGATGATGCGCCGCTCCATGACAGGGGAGATGATAAGAGGTTTTGGTAGGCAAGGCCCGCCGAAAGCCACGGCAAGCTTTCCGGACAGTAGATCACGCCAATGTCCAAGTCCATCGCGGTGCCTCTTGCGGAGCTGTTGGGTCCTGATATGCTCTGGTTGTAGGTCTTCAGGCTGGCACCCAGGGACAGGTCTCCGGCGAACTCTATTCTTTTTGAATACGCCAGAACGAGCATGCTGTTCTCATAGCCGATAGCTTCAGCCGACGGGTCGAGTATTATTCTTCCTGTAACGGAGGGCTCCCTGATCGTCGGGAACGAATTGCCGGCATTCAAGCCGACGAACCCCAGTCCTAATGTCCCGAAACCCGTTTTTATGGATCCTGCTGCCGTGGTCTGGTTAACATCCCCGAGCAGATTGCTGGATGTGCCGGATATCTGCCAGTATCTGGAAAAGTCCAGAGAAGCCGGGTTTGAAAATATGTTATTAGGGTCGGCTTTGTCGGCCAAGGTAGCCCGCCCCATGCCTATCTGGCGCGCGCCGAAGGAATACATTGACGGGTTCAGCACCGTGCCTGCCCGGGCGCATGCCGCAAGACCAGATAAGACCAGGCAGAATAAGAAAAACGTCTTGAGCGTATGTTTCATCTCAGGGCCACCATCTTGCCTTTTCCTGCTACCGCTCCGTCAGCGACTATCAGGTAAATATACATGCCGTTGCCCACCGTTTGGCCTGATGCCGTTTTGCCGTCCCAGAATATCTCGTTATATCCGGCCAGACCTCCGGGGGTCCCGGACGCGAAGGGCAGTTTGACAAGATTGCCCCCGGCCGGATCGTATATGTTGACGGAGATGTTCGCGTCCCTGGTCAGGTTGTAAGATATATATGTGCCGCTTGCCGGATCGAACGGATTAGGATAATTAAGCGGGTTGCCCTGCAGTGACAGGTCTTGAGCGCTTTCTACCTTAAGCCCTGTCACCTCGAACAAAGTGCCCTCACCGGAGTAGTCAGGTACGTATACCAGGATCGCATATATCCCGTCGGACAGCGCGGACGTTTCTTTATAGAAGAGGCGGCATTCTGTCGAGGATATCACATCTGTTGTAAAGCCTGTTATAACCTCGTATGTCGCGTCCTTGCCGTAGGCCATCATGATCGAAGCGGCATCGAACGATGCTGAGCTTGATATCCTGACTTCCATTGAAGGCAGGGACGAAATGGTGTCGTTGTTCTGGATCCTGCGGCCGTTCATATACAGCTCAAAGTCCATAGTAGCGGCGTCGGCATGTGCGACGGCAGCCGCCAGCAATACCGGCACGGCCAATAAGACCCAAAAATACTTTTTCACTCGTATCCTCCTAAAAAGTCAGGCTCACCGCAACGGTCTGGTTCCACTTTATGTCCGATGCGGTCAGATTGTCCATGATCTTGTCCATCGGGACCCCTTTGCTCTTTAAAGTGGCCACTGTCCCGGGGATGTCGGCAGCCGCAGTATAGGAAAGCTTCCAGTTGTCCCTGCCGGTATAAAACGTCCAGAATATGGGCTTTGCGATGTTGGTGTAGAGCAGATCAACGGAATAGAGACTGACCGCCGAAAGCGCGTCCACGCCCAGCGCGATCCCCGTTTTTGCTCCGGTTATTTCAGTCTGCAGTCCCAGGTCCAGCTTCGCCGGAAGAAAAGGGATCCCCTGAGGGAATGTGCTGTCTATCTTTTCCTGGACTTCCGCGTTATCGGCCGTCGGTTTTGATACTACCCCCACGCCGCCGCGCAGCCATATGGGGAGCGCGAATATCTGTGTTTCCGATCCGAGCCTCAGGACATTGATGTTGCTTATACCTACATCGACACGTGTTCCGGTGGAATCTACAACCTGTATTATCATCGGGTTGGACCTTGTTTCGTAGTCAAGGGCTATGAGAAATGGCTTTGTAGTGTGCATGCCTAACCGGATCTTTTTCGGGAGCTCGTACGTTTTGGACGGTTCCATGTATAACCCCTGTCCGTCCGGGAACACAAAATCCGTAGACCCGTACTCAAAAGGCGACCAGTTGATCCCTTCGGCCGGGTCTATGTCGGGGTTCTCGGTGTTGAAGCGGTGGTTGGCATAATACGATAATCCTCTCCCTTTCATGTCGAGAACGGCTCCGCCCATGTTCTCGGCGACAAGGCTGAATGCCAGCCAGGGTTGGGGATCCCACATAAGTCCGAGATCCTGTCTGACGCAGGAGCCGGAATAGATCCCTGACCATCTCGCGTCTGCCACTATCTCGCCCTCGGGCACCTGTATGACACTGGCTTTGTAGCCCGATGAGGTGCCGTAACGAGCGGGATCCGTTGTCCAAGCAGCCACATCAACAGGATCATCCGGATCGAAATTGGGAGTATAGAATATCAAATCCGATGCGGAAGTGCTCACTATCGCCCTTGCCGAGTTGTCAAATTCGGTACGTACGCTTATGGGTGTTAAGTTAAGTCCTGCCGAGAACTGGCCGTATTTAACAGCTCCGGTCATGGTCATGGAATTCTGCATCGATAAGCTGTTCCTGAAAGAAGTTTTTGCCGATGTCGGCAGTATTAGGTCCTGTGTCAGGAACCCGCTCCAGACCCTGTCCGAGGATGTGTAGGGGATCCCTCCGACGGTATAGGTCAGCTTGCCGTCGGTTATCGAGAGATTGTCCTGTGAGAAGTTGTTAAGGTCCGACGAGTATTTGGAAGTGACCGGTACACTTCCGGCCACGTCCCAGCTGGCATCAAGGGGATTGAGTGTTTTTACTCCGACAGCGAGCCAGTCGTTGAATTTGATGGCCTGATCGAACTCAAGCGATGAACCGGGATTGTTGTATCCGGCCAGCGTCGTTGCGGTCCTCTCTTTTTTTACCAGATCGGAAGGATCGTCCGTGAAATATATGCCGTTGGCAAATCCGCTCCCGGCTTCGAACTCGTTATCCTCCACCTTGAAATTGTTGCTGAACGAAGAAACGAGTTTCCCCAATGGTATCTGGGCGTTGGCCTCCGCGGTCGGTATCCTGGTCAGTCCCGCGGGGTTCCACAGCGCGGAGGTCATGCCTCTGGCAAGCGAGCCGTAATAGATGCCTATGCCCGGGATCGGGTCTTCGTATATAGGCAGGCTCAGGGTGAGGTTGGAATATGGGAAATTGAAGTCGGCCACTGCCGGAGAGGCCGCCAGGATCGATGTTAAAAGCAAGAAAAACAGGATCTTTTTCATCAGGATGTCTGCATTATATATTCACTCCGGAGGGATGTCAACGATTTTCTTGGTATAATCTATCCGTGACCTCATTTACGCTGAAAGCCCCTTTTAAACCCACAGGAGACCAGCCAAGGGCGATCGATGAGCTTGTGTCGCTGGTAGACGCTGGAGATAAATATTCCACTCTTCTTGGTGTCACCGGTTCCGGCAAGACATATACGATGGCCAGTGTGATCGCCAGACTCAACCGTCCGGCCTTGGTGATCTCTCCTAATAAAACGCTTGCCGCGCAGCTGTGCCAGGAGTTCAGGGGTTTCTTCCCGAACAACGCTGTTGAATACTTCGTAAGCTACTACGACTATTATCAGCCCGAGGCTTACATGCCGACCACGGATACATATATAGAAAAGGACTCCGCTATCAATCAGGAAATAGACCGCCTAAGGCACAAGGCCACGATGTCTCTCTTTGAAAGACGGGACGTGATAGTTGTCGCGTCGGTATCGTGCATATACGGCCTTGGAACGCCGGCCAATTATCTCGAAGGCTCCATAAAAATAACCGCGAAGCAAAAACTGGACAGGGATGAACTGCTTTATCAGCTCATCGGGATAAAATATGAAAGGAATGAAACGGCGCTTGAAAGGGGCAGGTTCAGGGCGAGGGGGGAGACGGTAGAGCTGATCCCTATATACGAGAACAACGTGTTCAGGATAGAGTTTGACGACGAACACGTATCAAAGATATTTGAGATCGATCCCGTGACCGGCGAGATCGTATCAAAGCGCGAGCACCTGCATATATTTCCCGCCACGCATTACGTCACTTTCAAGGACCGCCTCGAGGGATCTTTAAGGAGCATATCAGACGAGCTGGATGTGCGCCTAAAGGAGCTAAAGGACAAGAACAAACTCCTGGAGGCACAGCGGCTTGAACAGCGGACCAATTTTGATATTGAGATGATCCGCGAGATGGGCTACTGCCACGGCATAGAAAATTACAGCCGTCATCTCGACGGCAGGCGTGCGGGCGAGCCGCCGGCCACGCTGCTCGATTATTTTTCCAGGGATTTCCTTATGTTCATTGATGAGAGCCATGTGGCGGTGCCTCAGATAGGAGGAATGTATGCGGGCGATCAGTCAAGAAAAAAAACGCTGATAGACTATGGGTTCAGGCTTCCATCCGCTGCGGATAACAGGCCCCTCAATTTTAATGAGTTCGTTTCAAAAATAGGACAGTGTGTGTTCGTTTCCGCGACGCCGGGAAAATTCGAGCTGGAGCATTCCAAAAAAGTGGTCGAACAACTGATACGCCCGACAGGGCTGGTGGATCCGGAGGTCGTGATACGGCCGCAAAAAGGACAGATCAAGGACCTTGTCAAGGAGATCAAGGCGCGCACCGCCAGGAAAGAAAGGGTTCTGGTTACCACGCTTACAAAAAGGATGGCTGAAGACCTGGCCGAATACCTGTCCGAAGAGAAAATAAAGGTGCGCTATCTGCACTCGGATATTGACACGCTGGACAGGATCGAGATACTCCGCGGCTTGCGCCTCGGCGAATTTGACGTGCTTGTTGGAATTAATCTCTTGAGAGAAGGGCTGGACCTCCCGGAAGTATCGCTTGTTGCGATACTCGACGCCGACAAAGAAGGCTTTTTAAGGGGCGAAACGGCCTTGATACAGACAATAGGGCGCGCGGCAAGGAACGTTAACGGGCGCGTGATATTGTACGCGTCGACAATGACCGTCTCAATGAAGAAGGCCGTGAAAGAGACGAACCGTAGACGGGCCGTACAAATAAGGTATAATAAAGAGAACGGTATCGTGCCTCGCACGATAATAAAAGAAGTGCGCGATATCGGCCAGCAGCTCAAAGGCGCGGCGAAAGAGAGCGTGAAGAGGCTGAAAGAGGTAATAGACCCGGATGAAGTGCCGTTCATGATAGCGCAGCTGGAGAGCGAGATGAAGACCGCCGCGGTCGAGCTGGAATTTGAAGAGGCCGCGGAGATAAGGGACAGGATAAAGGAACTTAAGAAGTTATGGAAAAAATAGGAAGACTGATAACGGCTATGGTCACTCCTTTTGACGAAAAAGGAGCCGTCAACTTTGCCATGGTCGACAGGCTGGTCGCCCACCTTATAGCCAGCGGGTCGGAAGGCATCGTGGTGCATGGCACTACCGGAGAATCTCCCACTTTGACGCACGAAGAAGAGTACGAGATGTACAAAGCGGTAAAAAAAGCGGCCGCCGGCAAAGTCTCTGTCATAGCCGGTACGGGCTCCAATTCCACCGAGACCACGATCAGATCAACGAAAAGGGCGGAAGAGATCGGTTGTGATGCCGCGCTGCTTGTTGTGCCATACTACAACAAGCCTTCCCAGGAGGGGCTCTACAGGCATTTCAAAGCGGTAGCCGACAATTCCAGCATCCCGCTGATACTTTACAACATCCCGGGACGCACCGGAATAAATATGCTCCCTGAAACAATAGCCAGGCTTTCGCAGATAAAGAACTTTATCGGAGTGAAGGATGCCGCAGGCGATGTGAACCAGACCTCTATGATAAAGATGCTCTGCAGAAAAAACTTCAATATATGGAGCGGTGACGACAGCCTGACGCTGCCGATGATGTCCGTGGGCGGTTACGGAGTGATCTCCGTCGCGTCACATCTTGTGGGCAAAGACATCAAAGCCATGCTTGACGCCTTTGTTGCCGGAGATGCCGGCAAGGCGGCGGATATTCATATAAGGCTGATGCCGATATTCAAGGTGCTTTTTATCACCAGCAATCCGTCGCCGCTCAAATACGCCCTTAAAGCCGCGGGTCTCGACTGCGGGGTCCCAAGATTGCCGCTCGTCGAGCCGGCGGATAAAGAAAAAGAAGCCGTGTCCGCGGTAATGAAAGAAC
Source organism: uncultured bacterium (assembly GCA_964603025.1). Taxonomy (GTDB): domain Bacteria; phylum Margulisbacteria; class WOR-1; order JAKLHX01; family JAKLHX01; genus CALFCX01. The sequence goes on from CAZRTO010000003.1 coordinate 28,374, forward strand.
TGAAACTGATTTGAAAAAGATGCCTTTCCGCTTTTTCAGGAAAAAGCAGAAAACACAACAGCTTGAACTTATCCATCTCGGAGGGCAGGGCGAGATCGGCAAGAATATGACCCTCCTCAAGTACGGCGGAAATATCCTGATAATCGACTGCGGTATGAAATTCCCCGATGACGATATGCCCGGTGTCGACAAACTGCTTCCTGACATGTCTTTTGTCAAACAGCACAAAGATCAGGTGCGCGGACTTATCCTGACGCACGGACATGAGGACCATATAGGAGCGATCCCATACCTGCTTAGAGAAGTTAACGTGCCGGTCTACGGGACAAAGCTGACCTTGGGTCTGGTAGAAAGAAAGCTGAAGGAATATAAACTTCCTAAAAAACCGCAGCTGCACGTGATAAAGCCTAAAGATGAGATAAAACTGGGATCTTTTGTTGTCGAGCCGATAAGGGTTTGCCACAGCATACCGGACGCGGTCGCTTTTGCCGTAAAGACGCCCATAGGGACCGTCGTGCATACAGGTGATTTCAAGATAGATTATTCTCCGATAGACCGCCAGCAGATCGACCTGCCGCGTTTTACCGACCTGGGCAAGGAAGGCGTGCTTCTCCTTTTGTCCGATTCCACTAACGCGGATTCGGAGGGGACTACTCCGTCGGAGAGCACGGTGTCCAGATTCTTCGATAAATTTCTCAATTACAGGAACGGCAGGATAATCGTCGCCTCATTTGCTTCAAACATACACCGCATACAGCAGATCTTCGACTTCGCCGCGAAGTACGGCAAAAAGGTCGCTATCTCGGGCTTAAGCATGCAGGCTGTTACGGAAAAAGCAAAAGAGCTCGGATATTTGCACTATAACGACGAAATAATGGTCAAGCTCAACGATATTTCCAGGGTGCCGCACAACAAGCTTGTCATTATAACTACCGGATCTCAGGGCGAACCGATGGCAGCGCTATCGCGGATGGCAGCGGGAGAGCACAAGCAGATCAAGATACAGAAAGGCGACAGGATAATCATCTCCGCGACTCCGATCCCGGGAAATGAAAAAGCCATCTATAAGACTATAAACAGCCTGTGCAAGCTGGGCGCGGAAGTGATCTATGAAGAAAAACACGGGTTGCATGTTTCGGGGCACGGCGCGGTAGAGGACATGAAACAACTCCTGAGGCTGCTCAAACCGAAGTATTTCGTTCCGACCCACGGCGAATACAGGCATATGACCTCGCATGCCAAGATCGCCGAAAGATGCGGGGTAAAACACGAGAACATTTTTGTGAACGATAACGGCGACAGGCTTGTTATCACAAAGGACAAAGCCTCCAAGGCGCCGCCCCTGCCTATAGCTAATATTTTTGTCGACGGAACCGGGGTGGGTGACATAAGCAGGGAGATACTTGTAGAGCGTACACAACTTTCCGAGGGCGGACTGATCATAGTTAACGTGCGCGTTTCCCGGTCGGATTTTAAAGTGCTTTCCGATCCGGAGATAGAGACCAAAGGGTTTGTCTTTGTAAAAGCGAACGAGGACCTGATGAAAAAGTCCAAAGAAACGGTCCGGAGCGTCCTGGGCAGGTATTTCAGACAGCGCAACCGCAACATCCCCGCGATAAAGGCCGAGATCCAAAAAGACCTGGGCAAGCTCATCCTCAAGAAGACCGAGCGACGGCCGGTGATAGTCGCGGTGATAAATCAGATCTGATCCTTTGTTTGCAGATTAAGCCATTTCTGCTAATATAATCCGTAAGATGCCAAAATACCGTATCGGGATAGATGTCGGCGGCACTTTCACTCATGCCGTCGCGCTGAACAACGACACCTACGAGCTGGCCGGACAGGCAAAGGTGCAGACCACTCACACCGCAAGGGAAGGCGTTGCCAAAGGGATAATCGAAGCCCTGAACGAGTTGATCAGGGCCGTCCCTTTGGATCCGCAGGACGTCATTTTTATAGCGCACAGCACGACACAGGCGACGAATGCGCTTCTTGAAGGCGATGTCGCGTGCGTGGGGATCGTTGCGATGGGAAGAGGGTTAGAGGGAAAGAGAGTTAGAAGTGAAACGGATGTCGGGGATATAGCTCTTGGGGAAGGCAAGGGGATACGTGTTTTACATTCATATATTGATATCGGTTCCCTGACCGATGAGAACATACGCAAAGAGATATTAAGACTTCAGGAAAAAGGCGCTCTGTCAATAGTCGCGTCGGAGGCGTTCTCGGTGGATGACCCGTCAAATGAGGAGAGGATCAAGAATATCGCTATCGGCCTGGGACTGCCTGCCACCGGGACTTATGAGATCTCCGGACTTTACGGCCTCAGGATAAGGACAAGGACCGCGGCCGTGAACGCGAGCATCCTGCCGAAGATGATCGAGGCGGCTCTTGCCACGGAAAAATGCGTTAAAGAAACAGGAATAAAAGCTCCTCTGATGATAATGCGCAGCGACGGGGGCGTAATGAGCATAGACCAGATGAAGAAAAGGCCGATACTCACCATACTTTCCGGGCCCGCGGCCGGGATCGCTTCCGCGCTTTTGTACGCCAAAATATCGGACGGCATATTTTTGGAGGTCGGAGGCACCAGTACTGACATAGCAGTTATCAGGAACGGCAAAGCCGTGGTGAGGTCCGCTGAGATAGGGGGGCGCAAACTTTTCCTGCGCACGCTTGATTCAAGGACTGTCGGTATAGCCGGAGGGTCACTTCCGGTGTTCAACGGAGGAAAACTGTCCGATGTGGGGCCTCGCAGCGCTCATATTGCAGGGCTGAAATACTCATGTTTTTGTGATTATATTGTCGGGGCGGGTTTAAAACCCGCCCTTACAGAAGACGGATATTTCTCTATTGAAGGCGGTATCACGGTAACGACCACATGCGCGGCCAATTACCTCGGGCTGGTAAAGCTCGGGGATTGGGCATATGGAGACAAGAAGAAGGCCGAGGCTGCACTGCGACGACTGGGCGATCCAAAAGCGGTAGCCGGCGAAATAATGAAAAAAGCGTCAGACAAGGTCGTAAAGGTCATAAAGCAGCTCATCAGGGACTACAAAATAGAGAAACAACAATCAGTTCTGATCGGAGGCGGCGGCGGTGCGGCCGCGATAGTTCCTTTTACGGCTTCCGCCATGGGACTTCCTTTCAGGATCGCTCAAAACCATGCCGTTATTTCAGCGATAGGCGCCGCGCTTGCCATGGTCACCGATACGATAGAAAGGTCCTGCCAGTCCCCGACAGAGGATGATATTGCCAGGATAAGAAAGGACGCTGAAAGCTCCGTGTCCGCGATGGGGGCGGCTCCGGGCAGCGTGGAGGTTTCGGTCGAGGTCGACCGTCAAAAGAACATACTGAGAGCGACGGCCTGCGGCACGACCGAGCTAAGGAACAAGGACCTTTTGATCAGGATGCCGTCCAAAGAGGAGAAGCTCTCTGCCGCGGCGGCATCTCTCGGGGTTGATCCTTCGGCCGTATCGCCTGTCTTTGAAGGGGACCACCATACGGTATGGGCGGCGTCATGCGAAAAAAAATATCTTTTCGGGCTTATGTGCTCCCGCACTCGGCCGGTGAGGGTTATGGACAGGGAAGGTCTGATCAGGCTTGCAAAGAACAACGCCGCGGTCAGAGAATCCCGGGTAGGGGTCGTGTCTGCAGATCTGGCGCGTTTCGTGGAGGAACACACGACTTTCGGTGATGCCGGAGCGAGAATGCCTCAAACCTATGTTCTGGCAGGCCACAGGATAATAGACCTTTCGGGAATGCCTGATCCGGGAAAAATGGCGGCTCTTCTTAAAATGGAGACTTCCGGAATGAGAGACGATGAAAAAGCCGTGATAATATTGGGGCTATAAATGGCAAAAGAGATAAAACCTGGAAAAAAGTTCAAATACTCGCTTGACAGTGTACTCAAAGTCAAGGAGATACGCGAAAAAAAAGAGCAGGAGAAATTTGCGCTCAGGCAGAAAGAGTACTATGAAGAAAAAATGAAGGAACAGCGCATTCAGGATGAAAAGCGCGGCCAGGCCAATGAATTCAAAAAACTCGTTTCAAAAGGCGCCATTCCGGATTTCGGCAATGTTCTTTCACGAAGGCAGCATCTGATCGTGCTTAAAGAGGCCCTGGACCAGCAGATAGAAAAGGTCATAGAATCCAGCCAGAAGCTCGAGAAGCAGCGCGAAAAGCTGCTCGAATCCATGAAGGAACGCAAGATAATCGAGAAGGACAAGGACAACAAGAAAAAACAATACGACGAAGTGATGAAACAATATGAGATAAAATTCCTGGACGAAGTAGCCACGCTAAGGTTCAGCAGGGACAAAGGTAAGGAAAAAGTGCTTTGAGCTCAGACGGCTTTTTTTACCTTGCCGGATTTAAGACATTTGGTGCAGACATACTCTTTCAGCTTTTTGCCCTTATAGAGAATGTTGAGCTTCTGCAGATTGGGCAGCCAGCGCCTTTTGGTCTTAATGTTCGAATGGGAGACCCTGTTGCCCGATAAAGAACCCTTGTTGCATACGAAACATCTTCTTGACATTATTTCTTCAACTCCTGTAATAAATATACCATAATGAAAAAGGCCCGTAAAGGCCCGCAAGGTGATGAAGGGCAGAAGGCATGAACGGTATAAGACAGAAAATTCTTAAGCCATTTAACTCCTCTGCCTTTTTACGCTTTATGGGCCTCTATGGGCCCTTGCCAAATAGTTCCTTACGGGCCGCTCTTCTGTTATGTTAAAATTACCCTAAAATGCCTCCAAATCTCGATACCAACATACAGTACCTAAAGGGAGTCGGTCCGCACATGGCGCGGCTTTTTTCAAAGATCGGGATCCGCACCGTCAGGGACCTGTTCTACTACTTCCCGCGCGACTGGGAAGACCGCCGCAATGTCATGAGGATTTCTTCGGTCACTCCGGGCACCGATGTTCTGATAAAAGGCCATATAAAGAAAGTTTCCCATCAAAGGACAGGGAAGGGATTCCACATCGTCAAAGCCCTGGTAGGCGATGACAGCGCTTCGATCATTGCTTCGTGGTTCAACCAGCAGTTCGTAAAGAACGTTCTTGAGAAGAACCGGGCCAGGCAGATAATGATCTCCGGCAGGGCGGATATCAATCAATATTCCGGTGCTTTGGAAGTGTCCGTAAAGGATCATGAATTCCTTGACCCGGACAAGGACTCTCCGGCTATAGTCCCAAAGTATCCTCTTACTGAGGGCCTATATCAAAAAAGGCTGCGCGCCGTTATGAAAATGCTTTTGTCCGACCATTGCGGTCTGATCAGCGACCATATGCCGGAAGAGCTTCTTTCAGCGGCCGGGCTTCCCGGCCTTGCCCAGTCTATCTTAAATATGCATTTTCCTTCCGACCTGGCGGAGATGGACATATACAGAAAACGCCTGGTTTTTGATGATTTCTTCATACTTCAGCTCGCGCTGGCCCTGCGACGGAGAAAGGTCCGAGCGGGCAACAAAGCCCGCAGGGCAAAAACTGACAACGACTTGCTCGAAAGGTTCGAGAACGCTTTGCCTTTCAGCCTTACTAATGCCCAGAAGAGGGTCTTTGAAGAGATCAGGAAAGATATGGAAGGCGAAAAGCCCATGAACCGGCTAGTTCAGGGGGATGTGGGATCCGGCAAGACCATTGTCGCGGTCGGCGCGGCGCTGATCGCGATAGGCAGCGGACAACAGGCGGCCCTCATGGTGCCAACCGAGATACTGGCCAGACAGCATTATGAGAAGATAAGCGCGCTGCTTGCGCCTATGGGCATAGAGGTTAAGATCCTTACGGGGTCGGACAGGACTTCCGAAAAAAAGAGAACAAAGGCCGCCGCCTCTTCCAAAGGACCGTGCCTTTTTGTGGGCACACACGCCCTGATCTCCCGGGATGTGATCTTTGAGGACCTTGGCCTGGTCATCGTGGATGAACAGCACCGGTTCGGCGTCTCTCAGAGAATGGCGCTAAAACAAAAAGGCACCAATCCGGACCTGCTGGTGATGACGGCCACCCCTATACCCAGGACGCTTTCGCTTACTCTTTACGGGGACCTTGACAGGTCCGTTATAGACGAACTTCCGCCGGGCCGGAAAGCTATCATTACCAGGTATGTGGAAGAAAAGAAACGTTCGCAAATGAACGAATTTCTGAGACAGAAGATGAAAGAGGGGCGTCAGGTCTATGTGGTCTGTCCTCTAATAGAAGAGACGGAAAAAAGCGATCTGGCGGCTGCCAAAGAGACCGCCGGGGATCTGGTCCGGATATTTCCCGAGTTCCGTGTCGCGCTGCTGCACGGCAAGATGAAAACCGAGGAAAAAGACAGGGTCATGTCCGATTTTAAGGACGGAAAGATAAACCTGCTGGTCTCAACCACTGTTATAGAGGTCGGGATAGACGTGCAAAATGCCGTTGTCATGGCGGTAGAACATGTGGAAAGGTTCGGCCTTTCGCAGCTTCACCAGCTCAGGGGGCGTATCGGTCGCGGGGACGCTCAATCTTATTGCCTTATGCTCGGGAATCCTTCGACATACGAGAGCCGGGAGCGCGTAAAGGCCATGACAGAGACCTGCGACGGTTTTAAGATAGCCGAAGCCGACCTCAAGCTGAGAGGCCCCGGAGAGGTGCTCGGGGTCAGACAGTCCGGGTTGCCTGAATTTAAGATCGCGGACCTTGCCAAGGATGCGGACATATTGGCCCAGGCCAGGAAGGCGGCCTTTGATCTGGTGCTTTCGGATCCGTTACTTGAAAAAGGAGAGAACTCGGGGCTGAAAAAAGAGATCAGGATCAGATTTTCTTCTTCCGACGGAAAGGACATGTTCAATTAAATGAGAGTAATAGCGGGATCAGCCAAGGGGAGGACGCTCAAGTTCCCGAAAGGCGCGGCAAAGCTTCGGCCGCTGTCCGATTATGCCAAGGAAGGTCTTTTTAACATCATAGCCGCAAAAGTGCCGGACTGCAGATTTCTCGACCTTTTTGCCGGTACCGGGCAGGTCGGCATAGAAGCTCTCAGCAGGGGAGCGGAGCTTGCGATGTTCGTGGACTCCGACAAAAAAGCCGTGTCCGCCATATGGGATAATTTGAACGCCACATCACTGGCCGACAGGGCCGAAGTATTCCTTTCGGATGTGCTGAGGGCTATCCAGTCGTTCGATAAAAAAGGCGCGGATTTTGACATCGTTTATCTCGGGGCCCCTTATACGGTCCCTGTACTTGTTCCGGCCATGGAAAAACTGGCAAAAAGTGATATAGTAAAAGGCAAGGGGCTGGTCATTGCCGAACATACCAAGCGCACGGCTATGGCGGGTTCTTACGGGCTCCTTGTCAAGGTCCGGGAGGCCGTATACGGAGATACGATCCTATCTTTTTACAGGAGGCAGTCGCCTGATGAAAACAGCGGTATATCCGGGCAGCTTTGACCCGGTAACCAACGGGCATATTGACATAATAGACCGGGCGGCCAAGATATTCAAAACGGTATATGTCGCGGTGCTCAAGAACACCGATAAGGAACCCCACTTCTCTCTGGATGACAGGATATCCATGCTTAAAAAAGCCCTTTCCGGAAGAAAGAACGTCAAGATCGAGAGCTTTGAGGGGCTTCTTGTGGATTACGCGGAAAGAAAAAAAGCCCATGCTATAATAAGGGGACTGCGCGCGGTATCTGACTTTGACTATGAGTTCCAGATGGCGCTTACCAACGCGCAGATGAACAGGGATATTGAGACCGTTTTTCTTATGACGGGGCACAAATATTCCTATCTGAGTTCGAGCCTGGTCCTGCAGATAGCTTCGCTCGGCGGGGATGTGTCGCAGTTCGTTCCGAAGATAGTGGAAGAAAAACTTTCGGGAGGAAGAAAAAGAAAATGGAAAGAATCCTAGGCCTGCTCGACACGCTTGAATCCATGATCTGTGACAGTCCAAAGATACCTTTTACCGGAAAGACCCTTATCAGGGAATCTTCCATTCTACAGATAATAGACAAGATCAGGCTTGTCGCCCAGAGCGAGGACAAAGTATTGTCGGGCAGCATGAGAAGGCACCCGGAAGCCTCTCAGTCCGTGAAGGCTCCTGAAACGATAGACCTTAAGCAGGTCCCGCCTTCCAGTGAAGAATCAGAGGCAAAAGCCATTCAGCTGATACAACAGGCTTATCAGGTCTCCAAAGAGATCCGTACCGGCGCGGACCGGTATGCGGATGAAGTGCTTGCGAATCTGGAGGCCACCACCAACAGGATACTGCGAGCGGTCAAGAACGGCCGCCTGCGCCTCTCAAAGCAGCCCGCCGAAGAAAAGAGCGATGCCGCGCAGAATATACTTGCCGGCACCAATTAACAGGCTGCCTGACACAATAAAATGAGAAACGACGGAAGAACCAACAGCCAGCTCAGACCTATAAAGATCATAAGGAACTACCTTAAGCATCCGGAAGGTTCGGTATTGGTGGAGTCCGGAGGTACAAAGGTGATCTGCACCGCGACAGTGGAGGAGAGCGTTCCTCCGCACAGAAAGGGCAGCGGGCTCGGGTGGGTGACAGCTGAATACGGAATGCTGCCCAGGTCAACTAATACCCGCATGCGCAGAGAAGCCTCGCAGGGCAAGCCGCAGGGCAGGACGCAGGAGATCCAGAGGCTGATAGGCAGGGCCCTGCGCTGCGTGACAGCGATGGACCTGCTGGGAGAGCGTACGATAATACTGGACGCGGATGTGATACAGGCCGACGGAGGAACAAGGATCGCGGCAATAAACGGTTGTTTTGTCGCGCTATACGACGCGGTCAAGAAGCTGATGGGAGAGCAGAAGATAAAGCTGAACCCGGTTAAGGAATTCCTTGCCGCTGCGAGCGTCGGCGTGGTCGGCGACCAGGTGATGCTTGATCTAAGCTACGAGGAAGATTCGTCCGCCGAGGTCGATATGAACATTGTTATGACCGAGTCAGGCAGGTTCGTCGAGGTGCAGGGGACCGCCGAAGGGGCGGCTTTTCCCAGGGAGATGTTCGACAGGATGCTCGATGAAGCGGCAAAAGGCATACACCGGGTCATTAAGGCGCAAAAGGAAGCATTGTCATGAAAGCTCTGATACTTTCCGGAGGCGCAGGAACAAGGTTGCGTCCCCTTACCCACACAAGCGCAAAACAGCTTTTGCCTGTAGCGAATAAGCCGATAATATTCTACGGTATAGAGGCCATCGCTGCCGCCGGAGTAAAGGACTTTGCGATAATAGTCGGGGACACCGCGGACGATGTCATGAAAGAGGTGGGTGACGGTTCAAGGTGGGGAGTGAAAGTTTCTTATATCAGGCAGGAAGCCCCTCTGGGCCTTGCGCATGCCGTTAAGATATCCAGGGATTTTATGAAAGACGAACCTTTCATAATGTTCCTGGGGGATAACCTGCTCAAAGAAGGCATCCCGGAGTTCGTCTCTAAGTTCAGGGCCAACGATCCCAACGCCCTGATACTGCTCACAAAAGTCCCCAATCCGCAGCAGTTCGGAGTGGCGGAGCTCTCTTCTTCCGGCAGCGTGACAAGGCTGGTGGAAAAACCCAAGCAGCCGAAAAGCGACCTTGCGCTTGTGGGCATTTATCTGTTTGACAGCAATATCTTCAAGGCCGTTGATGCCATAAAACCCTCTCAAAGAGGCGAGCTGGAAATAACTGATGCCATACAATGGCTCCTGGATAACGGCTATAAAGTAGAGCCGCATATGGTTTCGGGATGGTGGAAGGATACTGGAAAGCCCGAAGATCTGATCGAGGCCAACAGGCTGGTTCTGGAGATGATCAAAAAAAGCGATGTTACCGGTACTGTGAGCAAGGATTCCGTTTTGACGGGCAATGTCATACTGGGAAAAGGCAGCGAGATATCTGGCAGCAGGATAGACGGGCCGGTCTCTATAGCCGACAACTCAAAGATATCAGATTCACAGATAGGGCCTTTTGTGTCTATAGGCGAAAACTCATCGGTCGAGAATTGCAGAATGGATAATAGCATAGTGATGGAGGAATGCCGCATCAAGGACGTAAAAAAGAAGATCACTTCCAGCATCCTGGGCAGGGGAGTGAACATCTGCGGTTCATGCGGCGCCCATAGCTTTGTGATAGGAGACAGGAGCGATATTTCGCTGGCATAGTATAAGCAAAGGAGGTCTGGCCGTGAAAAAGACGATATTGGTTACGGGCGGGGCGGGTTTTATAGGAAGCAACTTTGCGAGGTTCCTTACAGGCAAATATCCCGATTATAGAGTTATAGTGCTGGATGCCTTGACCTATGCGGGGAATATGGAAAATCTGGCTGACCTCAAAGGGAAAAAGAACTTTCAGTTCGTAAAAGGGGACATCAGGGATAAAGATACAGTGGACAGGATCATGAAAGATTGTTCCTCGGTAGTGCATTTCGCGGCCGAAACCCACGTGGACAGATCGATAATGAACGCAGACTCTTTCATCACGACAGATGTCTATGGCACCTACTTGCTTTTGGAATCGGCCAAAAAATACGGGGTCGAAAAATTTGTCCATATATCCACTGATGAAGTATACGGCGAAGCTGTGGGCAAGCCTTCTCTGGAAGATGATGCCTTGAACCCAAAAAGCCCTTATGCCGCCAGCAAGGCCGGTGCCGACAGGCTGGTATATTCCTACTTCACCACTTTTAACATGCCTGTGGTAATATCCCGCTGCGCCAATAATTACGGTCCTTATCAGTATCCCGAAAAGCTTATACCTCTCTTTGTCTCGAACGCCATGGAGGACAAGCCCCTTCCGGTGTATGGTACCGGCAAGAACACCAGGACCTGGATACATGTGACCGACCACTGTGAGGCTATAGATCTGTTGCTGCACTGTGACGCAAAGCATCATGGCGAAGCGTTCAACATCAGCTCCAGGGAAGAGTTCAGCGTGCTTCAGATAGCAGATGTTATACTCAAAACGCTCGGCAAACCGCAGAGCCTCCTTAGATATATTGACGACCGTCCCGGGCATGTTGTCAGGCACGCGGTAGATCCCGCAAAGATCGAAAAAACCCTTGGCTGGAAGTCGAGGATAAGTTTTTCCGACGGGATGAAAGAGACCATAGCTTGGTACCGGGATAATACTTCCTGGTGGCGGAATATAAAGGATAAACAGAATGATTACAAAGAATTCCAGGCCAAATGGTACAAGGCCGATAAATAGCAAGGGGCAGGCATCGGTGCCCGGCTGCCGATATTTGCTATAATTAGACTATAGGAACAATGTACAACAGGATTATAAAGTCAGTAGCTGTCGCTTTGGTAATAACCATGTCTTTTCCTCCTGCGGGCCTCTTTGCCCAGCAGCGGACGGCCGGACAATCACCGGCTTACTACATGCAGAACGATTCTATCGACTCGATACTGTCTTCAGAACAGGTGTATGAGGACTACTTTCTTGGAATGGGCGACGTGATCGACGTACATATGCTGGTAGGGGATAACGCGCTGGCACTTGATTACACATTTGAGATCGCCAACAACGGCGCGATATTTTTCCCGAACATAGGCGAGATCAGACTTTCCGGGCTTAAACTCAAAGAGGCGCGGGACCATATGAAGAAAGAGATAGGCGCCAAATTCAAGGAGCCGTTCACAATATCGGTTGTGCTCGCCCAGCCGAGGCTAACCCGCGTTTATCTGAGCCAGGATGATTACATACAATCGCTCGCGAACCTTGAGAGGTTCGTTTTTGTCTACGGTGAGGTATCAAGGCCGGGACGTTATACGTTCTTTGCCGGGAGAAAGATCTCCGATTACCTGAACCTGGCAGGAGGACCTTCAGCGGCCGCGAATCTTTCTTATGTTACTGTGACCAGGAACGAGAACGGCTCGTCAAAGAAATATAACGTGAATGCCGATAAAATACTTTTTAAAGCCGACCGTTCAGATGACATGGAAATAAAGGACGGGGATGTGATATCGGTACCAAAGAACTGGTTCTATTTCTCTGATTTCGCTTCGTTCGCGAGCTTGGTGATGTTGACCCTGACGTTCTACACGACCGTGACAAGATATGTCAGATAATAGGGGGATTTGATGGAGGACGAGATAAGCCTGAAAGATATGATCGACGTGCTTGTGAGGCAGAGAAGGACCGTGCTTTGGTTCCTGGTTTTTTGCATTGTTCTGTCCCTGGCCGTATCTTTTCTGATGAAGCCTCTTTATGAAGGCAAGACCCAGCTCCTGATAAGGGTGGCCGGCACATCAGGGGTATCGCAAATGGCCGGTCTGGCCTCCATGATGGGATTGAATCTGGGAGGCGGATCTGCCGGAGGAGGCAGCATTGTCGAGATTGAAGAGCTTATCCAAACCCCGGCCGTTGAAAGAAGAGTAAGAGAGATGATCTCCGGTCATCCGAGCTTGGAAGGCACAGCTCCCGAAGAAATAGATCTCGGCAAGATGAAGACAAAATCCAAGGGTAGCATAATGGATATAACGGTCAGGCATGAGAACCGGGTGCTTGCCGCCGATATAGCAGATTCATATGTCGAGGCGGTGAGCTATTATTGGAATAAGCTGAACATATCTGAAGCCAGAAAGAAACGCGAGTACCTGGAAGCCCAGATACCTATAGCCGAAGCCGAACTGGACAAAGCCCAGAATAAACTGAAGAGCCTGACCTATCTTGTTACCCCGTCAAAGTCTATTATTTCGGGAGGACAGATAATTAAGACGGTCGATATCTTAAGGCTGGAAAAAGAGCTGGAGATCCAGGGCTCGATATATCAGATGCTTAAAACGGAGTATGCTAACGCAAAAGTCCAGGAAGCCAAAGAAGTTTCCCCATTTACCGATATAGAAAAATCCGAGGTCCCGGAAAAGCCTGCTGTTCCCAATAAAAAACTAAATCTCGCGGTTGGGCTACTAATGGGGCTATTTGGAGGGGTGTTTTTTGCATTCCTCGTTGACTACTTTCAGACGGCATACAAAAGCTAAATAAATCTTTCGAATCTTTCTTTCCCGACCTTGCATATAGGGCATATTCCGGGCGGTTCATTGCGGGCGCATAGGTATCCGCAGACACGGCAGCGCCAGACGGGATAGGATGA
>CAZRTO010000004.1:0-38921 GCA_964603025.1 uncultured bacterium
TCCTGAGCGAGCAGAACATAAGGTACTTTTTCGTGGATACCCACGGAGTTCTCCATGCCACCCCCAGGCCCAAATACGGTGTGTTCGCTCCGATCTACTGCAAGAGCAACGTGGCCGCGTTCGGCCGCGACGTGGAATCCTCCAAGGCGGTCTGGAGCGCCAAAGAGGGCTATCCCGGGGATTATAATTACAGGGATTTTTACCGGGACGTCGGGTTTGACCTTGACCTGGATTATATAGCCCCTTATATCCACTCGGACGGTATCAGGATAAACACTGGCGTGAAATACTACAAGATAACCGGGCCTACCAATCACAAAGAGCCCTACAACAGGCGCTGGGCGCTTGAAAGAGCGGCTGAACACGCGGGGAACTTCCTGTTCAACAGACAGAGGCAGGCGGAATTTTTGTATGACTACATAGGGCGAAAGCCCATCGTTGTATCTCCTTACGACGCCGAGCTCTACGGCCACTGGTGGTTCGAAGGGCCGGAATGGCTCGATTTTCTGATCAGGAAGATCGCGTACGATCAAGATACCATAAGGCTGATATCCCCTTATAATTACCTTGAGGAAAATCCCAGGAACCAGGTCGCCACGCCTTCCATGAGCAGCTGGGGCTACAAGGGATATGCCGAGCACTGGCTGGACGGGAGCAACGACTGGACCTACAGGCATCTGCACAAAGCTGCCGAGAGGATGGTGGAGATGGCCAACAATTACAGGAGCGCTTACGGTCTTACAGAGCGCGCCCTGAACCAGGTCGCCAGAGAGCTTTTGCTCCTCCAGGCGAGCGACTGGGCTTTTATAATGAAGACCGGGACGGTCGTCGAATATGCCAACAAGAGGACCGCGGACCATGTGGAGCGCTTCACGCGGCTATACGGGATGATAACCTCCAACTCCATTGACGAAGGCTATCTGAGCGATATCGAGGACAAGGACAACCTCTTTCCGAACCTTGATTTCAGGGTATACTGCTCTTAAGGAGAGTAAGACATGAAAGCCGTTCTCATGGCGGGCGGTTTCGGAAAAAGGCTCCATCCGCTCACTTCTAACATACCCAAACCCCTGGTCCCTCTGTGCATGAGGCCCGTCATGGAATATGTCGTCGCTTTGCTTAAAAAACACGGGATAACCGACCTCGTGGTCCTGTTGCATCACCAGCCGCATCTCATCAAAGAGTATTTCGGGGACGGATCTGGCTTTGGCGTCAAGATGGATTATGTCTACGCGGGGGAAGATTACGGCACCGCGGGCGCCGTCAAATACGCGCAGGAACATCTTACGGAAACTTTTATGGTGATCAGCGCGGATCTTTTGACGGACATAGACCTTGGCAAAGCGGTAGCTTATCACCGCAGAAAAAAGGCCAAAAGCACCATAGTGCTTACCAGCGTTCCCGATCCGCTGGAATACGGCATAGTCATAACAGACGATGAAGGAAGGATAAAATATTTCCTTGAAAAACCGTCCTGGGAAGAGGTCTTCAGCGACAATGTCAACACAGGGATATACATACTTGAACCCGAGGTGCTTTCTTTTGTGCCCGAAAAGAGGGCCTTCGATTTCAGCAAGGACCTTTTTCCGAGACTGCTTTCAGAAAAACTGCCTTTCTACGGCTTTGTTTCCGGAGGTTATTGGAAAGACATAGGCAATCTGTTAGAATATATGCGCGCTCATAAGGACGCTGTGGAAAAAGGCCTTTTGCTCTGCAAAAAAGGGGTCCAGGCGGGGGCGAAAGTGTCTTCTTCCGCAAAGCTCGAAGGCAATGTGATAATAGGTGACGGGGCTTTTGTCGGCGACGGCGCCCATATAGCCGATTCGGTCATAGGCCCGGGCTGCTCGGTCGGCAGGGGCGCCCGGGTCACAAAGAGCATAGTCTGGGACTCGGTCGAGGTAGGCAAGGAATCAGCTCTCCATGCCTGTATCGTCGCCGACGCGGCTATACTTGGCGAACGTGTCAGGATCGAAGAGGGCAGCGTCATAGGCCAGGGTTGCGTGATAGGATCGGACAGCACGGTCAGGTCCTATGTCAAGCTCTGGCCCGGAAAAACGGTCGAGGAGGGCAGCATTGTGAATTCCAGCATGATCTGGAAACAGCGCTGGGCAAAAAACATATTCGGACAGTACGGTGTTACCGGCACCTGCAACGTAGATCTGACCCCTGAATTTGCCGCAAAACTCGGTTCCGCTTTCGGAGCGATGCTCGGAAAAGGAGCTACCGTGACCAGCTCCATGGACGGGCACAAAGCCTCCAGGATGATATCCAGAGGGCTTATCTCCGGGCTCCTGTCCGCGGGGGTCAATGTGTCCAACCTCGAGACCGTGCCGGCCCCGATCAACCGCTTCGAATTGAAGGCCATGCGTTCAAAGGGAGGATTGCACGTCCGCAGATCGCCTTTCGACCGAAACATCATAGATATCAAATTCTTTTCAAGCGATGGGACCGACCTCTCTTCCGCAAGTGAAAAACACATCGAAAAGCTTTTTTGGGGTGAAGATTACGAGCGCCCGACAATAGACGAGACCGGGGACCTTTCGTTCCCGTTCTACCGTGTGGCCGAGGGTTATAAGGAAGCCGTCCTGAACTTTGTCGACGCTGAAGCGATAAAGAAAAGACAGTTCAAGATAGTGATCGATTACTCGTATGGGAGCTCCTCCCAGATATTCCCGTCCATACTCGGGGACCTGAACTGTGAAACGGTCGCGCTTAACGCCTATATCGACGAGAACAGGTTCACAAAATCCAGGGACGATTTCGAGAGGGCCCTTAAACAGCTGTCGCAGATCGTTGTGACGCTCAAGGCGGATATAGGCATCATGTTCGATGCCGGCGCCGAAAAGATCTTCCTGGTAGATGAAAAAGGCCGGATCCTGGACGGTTACATGAGCCTGCTCTTGTTCGTCTCCCTGGTGTCTTCTTTCGGGTCTAAGAAGAATATAGCCGTTCCAGTAACCGCTTCTTCGGTCGTCGAGAGCATAGCCGCCAAGAGCGGCATATCTGTCGTCAGGTCCCGGGCCAGCCTTCACTCCGTTATGGAGACAGCTTCGGGTGCGGGGGCGCAGTTCGTCGGAGAGGACAGCGGCGGCTATATCTTCCCGGATTTTCATCCTTCGTTCGACGCGATGCTCTCTTCGGTCAAGCTGATGGGGCTTCTGGCCAACTGCGGTTGTCCCGTATCATCGGTTGTTGACGGCATTCCCCGCCGTAACATGGCAAAGGACTCGGTCCCTTGCCCGAACTCCCTAAAGGGCTCCATCATACGCAGGTTCTTTGAAGAGAACCGGGAAGGAAGAGCGACGTTGATAGACGGCGTCAGGATAGAGCTTGACAGGGACTGGGTGCTTATCAGCGGCCATCCGGACAAACAGGAGATAATGATCTATGCCGAATCCGACAGCGCCCGCACGGCAAAGGAACTGGCCGTTAAATACTATGAAAAGATCAAAGGCGTTGTTGCTTCTTATCTGAAAAAATAACGTTTTCCTCGGCAGTTTGCCCCGTGTGTTAAAATAATATTGACCCCTCGGTAAAAAGACGCCCTTAGGAGGCACCGTATGAAAATACTTTTGATCACTTCAGAAATGGTACCTTTTTCCAAGACCGGAGGCCTGGCGGACGTGGCAGGCGCGCTGCCGAAAGAACTGAAAGATCTCGGGCATGATACCAGGGTCATCATTCCAAAGTACAGATCCGACGGCAAGCTCGGTATAACTGCCAAGCTCCTGCTGCAGGGACTTGAAGTCAGCGTAGGCCAGGAAAAAAGAAAGGCCAACATATACGAGGCCAAGATAGACGGAGGGGCCATCGTATACCTGGTCGAGAATGAGCTTTTCGAAAGGGACGGGCTTTATCAGGAGAAGGGCAGGGATTATCCGGACAACGCCGAAAGATTCATTTTCTTCTGCAAAGCGGCGCTCGCGCTGATCAAGGCTATCGGGTGGGAGCCTCACGTCATACATACCAATGACTGGCAGACGGCCCTGATACCGGCCTATATAAAGACCGTGTTGTCAAAGGACATGTTCTACAATACGATAGCCACTGTCTACACCATCCACAACATGGGCTACATGGGAATTTTTCCGGCGGAAAAAATGCCTCTCACAGGACTGGGATGGGAATATTTCACTCCGGATACCATGGAATTCTGGGGCAACGTCTGCTTTTCCAAAGCGGGGATCGTGTATTCCGATGTTATCAACACGGTAAGCGAAACATACGCTCTTGAGATACAGACCGAAGAGTTCGGTCACGGACTGGACGGCCTGATCAGGTCCAGGAGCCGCGATGTGTACGGTATATTGAACGGTATCGATTACAAAATTTGGGACCCTCAAAAGGACCCGTGCCTGAAGAAACATTATACATCCTCCGACCTTAGAGGTAAGGCCGCCAACAAGAGCATTCTAAGGAAGACCTGCGGGCTTTCCCAGAAAAAAGATACGCCGGTCATCGGCATGGTGTCCAGGCTTTCCGACCAGAAAGGTTTTGACATACTAAGCGGCTGCTTTGACGCCGTAATTGACCTGGGGGCGCAGTTCGTTATTCTAGGCACCGGAGATCCCAGGTATCATGAGCTGTTCGGCGGTTATGCGAAAAAATATCCCGGACAGGTATCCGTTAACCTCGGTTTCGATTCCGCCGCGGCACCGCTCATATACGCGGGTAGCGACCTTTTTCTCATGCCCTCCAGATATGAGCCCTGCGGTCTCGGCCAGCTCATAAGCTTCAAATACGGCACGGTCCCGGTAGTTCGCTCTACCGGCGGGCTTGCCGATACAGTGATAGATCTGGACGCGGACCCGGACAAGGGCAACGGTTTCATGTTCAAGGAGTATTCTTCTGACGCCCTTTATGCCGCGGTAAAAAGAGCGGTGCTCAGATATTCCTCTGACAAAAAGGCCTGGGCCTCAGTGGCGAAGAGAATAATGGGGTATGATTATTCCTGGAACCTTTCCGCGAGAAAATACGTCGCACTTTATAAGAAAGCCATAGAGAACCTGCGTACAAAGATGTACAGATCAAGGTTCTCCTGATAAATAAAAGAAGGAGGCTCATCCATGTCCGGACATTCAAAATGGGCAACAATAAAAAGGGCCAAGGCCAAGACCGACGCGGCCAGAGGCAAAGTCTTCTCCAAATATGCCCGTGAGATCACGATCGCTGCCAAAATAGGTGGAGGCGACCCGGCAGGCAACCCCAGGCTCAGGCTGGCCATAGAAAAAGCGCGCTCATCGAACATGCCCAAAGATAATATACAGCGCGCCATAGAAAAGGGCGCGGGCGGAGGCGATTCGTCGTCCATAGAAGAGCTGATGTACGAAGGCTACGGCCCGGCCGGAGCGGCCATTTTGGTCGAGGTCATGACCGACAACAAGAATAGAACGCTTGGAGAGATAGCCAACATCTTCTCAAAGACCGGCGGCAATATGGGCAAAGCCGGATGTGTCTCATGGCAGTTTGCAAAGTTCGGTGTAATAACTTCCGACGTTTCAGGATCGGACAGCGAGCAGCTGATCATGGATGCCATAGAGGCGGGGGCCGAGGATGTTTCCGAAGAAGGCAGCACCGTGGAGATAAAGACAAAACCGGAGCTGCTTGAGGATGTGCAAACAAAACTCAGGGGAAAGGGATATGAGCTTTCATCCGCCGAGATATCCCTTATACCTAATGCCTTGATAGAAGTGTCAGGGGATGATGCCAGAAAGCTGCTCAAACTGGTGGAGACACTTGAGGACCACGACGATGTCCAGAACGTTTATTCCAACTTTGACATACCTGACGATGTCATGCAGGAGAACAAATGAAGTTCACGGCGGATTTTCATGTGCATACGGTAGCTTCGGGCCATGCTTATAACACCATCTATGAGTATGCGCAAGAAGCGAAGAAAAAGGGACTAAATTATATTGCCATGACCGATCACGGTCCCGCTATGGCCGGCGGACCGCATCTGTACCATTTTCAGAACTTAAGATGTCTTCCTGACAAAATATCCGGTGTCAGGGTCCTCAAAGGCGTCGAAGCCAACATAATGGACCATGACGGGCGCCTTGATCTTACCGATGCTGATCTCTCTTCACTGGATGTGGTCATCGCTTCTTTTCACCAGCATCTTGGCTATGACGGGTCCGACATGAGGCGCAATACAGAGGCTCTGATAAGAGTGATAAATAATCCGAACGTAAGGATACTGGGACATCCCGGCAATCCTCAGTTCCCGACCGACAAAGCCGCTATAGTCGAGGAGTGCAAAAAACGCGGAGTGTTCATAGAGATAAACAACAGCTCATTTTCCGGAGTCATAAGGCCCGGCAGCTATGAGCACTGCGTGGAATTTGCCAGGCTTGTAAAGCAGGCGGGATGGAAAGTCGTGTTCGGCAGCGATTCTCATTGTCTGGATACTCTGGGGCGTTTTGATAACTGCATCAAGGTCGCCGCAGAGGCAGGGCTTGCTCCGGATGATATCGTCAACACTTCAACTAAGATGGTTCACAAATATATCCTTTCAAGAAAGGGCCCGTAAAGGCCCATAAAGTGTTAAAAGGCGGCGGGCGAAAATGGCTCAGGGGTTCAAAAGCCTTTTTTGCCTTTTGCCCTTCATCACTTAACGGGCCTTAATGGGCCTTTTTCCCTGTATAATTGTCTTATAATGTCCCCAACCGGCAACATCATCGTAAAAGGCGCCCGCACCCACAATCTCAAGAACATCGACGTAGAGATCCCGCGCAACAAGCTCGTTGTCGTCACGGGCCTTTCCGGGTCGGGGAAATCATCTCTGGCTTTTGACACCATATACGCCGAAGGCCAGCGCCGCTATGTCGAGTCTTTGTCGGCATATGCCAGACAATTCTTGGAGCAGATGCAAAAACCCGATGTTGATTCGATCGACGGGCTTTCTCCGGCTATTTCCATAGAGCAAAAATCCCCGAGCCGCAATCCGCGCTCTACCGTTGGCACGGTCACCGAGATATACGATTATCTGAGGCTCTTGTTCGCGAACATAGGCGTTCCTTACTGTCATAACTGCGGTAAAAAGATCGAAAAGCAGAGCCCGACCCAGATAACCGACCGCATCATGGCTTCGGAGAAAGGCAAAAAGATACAGGTGCTGGCCCCTGTGGTTTCGGGAAGAAAGGGGGAGTACAGGGAGCTTTTTGAAAGGATCAGAAAGGATGGGTTCATCAGGGTCAGAGTGGACGGAAGGATCTACGATCTTTCGGAGGAAATAGTTCCGGACAAAAAGAAAAAGCATTCGATCGAGATAGTGGTGGACAGGATCAGGGTGTCGGACGAGACAAGAAAGCGCCTTTTTGAATCCGTGGAGACCGCGCTCCGGTTCGGAGGCGGGATCGTACTGATAGATGCCGGAGGAAAGGAACCGCTTGTATTCAGCGAAAAGTTCGCCTGCCCATCCTGCGGGACCAGTCTGGGGGAGATAAGTCCGAGGATATTTTCCTTTAATAGTCCTTACGGGGCCTGTGCAAAATGCACCGGGCTGGGATCTTCGCTCGAATTTGATCCGGACCTCATTGTCCCGAACTTTGAGCTTTCCATAAACGAAGGCGCGATAGCTCCTCTCAAGAAACCCTCTCCGTATTATGCGCATCAGATAAACGCGCTTGCCGGGAAGTACGGGTTCAGTACTGATGAGCCTCTGAAGAAATTGTCAAAAGCCCAGCTCAAAGCTCTTTTGTACGGGTCAGATGAGTCGCTTAAGTTCAGGTACGAATGGAAAAGAGGTTTTGGCGAATATACGGACACATACGAGGGGATAATCCCTATGCTTGAGCGCCGGTATAAGACCACTGAATCAGAGCATATCAGGTTCCATCTCCACAGGTTCATGTCCCCGGTCATATGTTCCGGCTGCGGCGGCTCCCGCTTGCGCCCGGAAAGCCTTGCCGTAAAGGTCGGGGGTCGGAACATATCGGAGATCTCAAGCCTTGACGTGACCGGTTTAAAGGACTTCATGTCGTCCCTTAAACTGACAAAGAGCGAAGAGACGATCAGCCGGCAGATACTCAAAGAGATAAGGTTGCGCCTGGATTTTCTGTCCGATGTGGGGCTTGATTATCTTACGCTTAACAGGGAGGCATGGACGCTTTCCGGAGGGGAGGCTCAGCGCACGCGGCTCGCGACACAGATCGGGTCGGGGCTTGTGGGAGTGCTGTATATACTGGATGAGCCGAGCATCGGCCTTCATCAGAGGGATAACGACCGCCTGATCGGGACGCTAAAGAACCTAAGGGACCTGGGCAACACCATAATAGTCGTTGAGCATGACGAGGAAATAATGAGAAGTTCGGACCATATAATAGATATAGGTCCGGGAGCCGGCATACACGGGGGAAAGATCGTGGCCAGCGGTCCCGTCGAGAAGCTGATAAAAGACCGCGGCTCGGTAACCGCCGGTTATCTGTCCGGACGGCTGAGCATCCCGGTCCCTGCTGAGAGGAGAAAGGGCAGCGGAAAGCATATAACCGTTCGTGGCGCCGCCCAGAACAATCTCAAGGACGTTGACGTAAAATTCCCGCTGGGGGTCTTTACCTGCGTTACCGGAGTGTCAGGATCGGGCAAGAGCTCTCTGGTGAACGATGTACTGTACAACAGTCTGGCAAAGAAGTTCTACGGGGCCCTGCACAGGCCGGGAAAGCACATGGATATTTCCGGTGATGAGAACATAGACAAGGTGATCATCATCGATCAGTCGGCCATAGGCAGGACCCCCAGGTCCAATCCCGCCACTTATACAGGGGTCTTTGACCATGTCAGAGACCTGTTCGCAATGACCCCGGAAGCAAAGATGAGGGGTTATCAGAAAGGCCGTTTCTCGTTCAATGTCAAGGGCGGACGGTGCGAGAACTGCGGCGGAGGAGGAATGGTCAAGATAGAGATGCATTTCCTGCCGGATGTGTACATACAGTGCGACGTGTGCGGCGGCATGAGATATAATAAAGAAACGCTGGACATCAGATACAAGGGCAAGAACATTTTTGAGGTCCTTGATATGACTGTCGAGGAAGCTTTCGCCCTGTTCGAAAAGATCCCACAGATAAGCCACAAGCTGAGGACCCTGATCGATGTGGGACTGGGATATATCCATCTTGGGCAGGCCGCGACCACGCTTTCTGGAGGAGAGGCGCAGAGGGTCAAGCTGTCGGCCGAGCTCTCGCACAGGAGTACCGGCAGAACGCTGTATATACTGGATGAGCCGACAACGGGCCTTCATTTTGACGATGTGAAAAAGCTTTTGCAGGTGCTGTCCAGGCTGGTCGACGCCGGCAACACCGTGGTCGTCATAGAACACAACCTGGATGTGATAAAGACCGCAGATCATATAATAGACCTTGGCCCCGAAGGTGGAGGCAAAGGCGGGTATATAATAGGTGAGGGGGCTCCGGAGCATATAGCTTCCCTAAAAGGTTCGTATACGGGACAATATTTGAGAAAGGCGCTGAAATGACCGAAGAAAAACTTCCGCCGCAGAATATTCCTGCCGAGCAATCGGTCATCGGTGCCATGCTGCTTGATAAGAACGCCGTCATGCAGGCAGTGGAAATACTATCGCCTGACAGCTTTTACAGAGAGACCCACCGCTATATCTACGAAGCTATCCTTTCACTTTCCGACCGCAACGAGCCGGTGGACCTTATTACCGTGACCGAAGAGCTGCGCAAAAGCGGCAAGCTTGACGCGGTGGGAGGCAGCGTCTATATTTCCGACCTGCTGGGAAGCGTTCCCACGGCTGCCAATGTCGGATATTACGCCAGGCTTGTCGAGGAAAAAGCCGTGCTCCGCAGGCTTATCGAGGCCGGGACGGGAATAATCAACGATTGCTTTGATGAAAAGAATAAAGTCGATTTCGTTCTTGACAATGCCGAGAGGACGATACTTGAGATAGCCATGAAAAAGGCCAGACAGGGCTTTTTTAAGATAGACAATATCCTCAAGGACGTTCTGGATATCATGGACAAACTCTACGGGAAAAAAGAAGCGATAACAGGCATCCCGTCAGGGTTCCCCGATCTGGACAGGCTTACCGCTGGATTCCAGAACTCGGACCTGGTCATACTGGCGGCCAGGCCTTCGGTCGGGAAGACGGCGCTGGCGCTCAATTTTGCGCAGAACGTTGCGATCAAGTTCAAAGTGCCTGTGGCGGTGTTCAGCCTTGAGATGTCTAAGGAAATGCTCGCCCAGAGGCTGTTGTGCGCGGAAGCCGAGGTGGACAGCCAGAAGATCAAGACAGCCAGCCTATCGGACGGCGGCTGGAAACGCCTTATGAAAGCCATAGAGAGGCTCTCCCAGGCGCCCATCTTCATTGACGATTCTCCTCTTCTTACCGCAATGGAGATGAGGGCGAAGGCGAGAAGGCTTAAGAAAGAGCACGGTATAGGCATGATAGTAGTGGATTATCTCCAGCTCATGCAGGGCAGGCAGAACGTGGACAACAGGGTGCAGGAGATCTCGGAGATAGCCAGGTCCCTCAAGACGCTGGCGAGGGAGATAGATGTCCCCGTGGTGGCGCTGTCGCAGCTTTCGCGCGCCATAGAACAGCGTCAGGACAGGATCCCGCGGCTTTCCGACTTGAGGGAGTCGGGAGAGATAGAGCAGACGGCCGATATGGTGTTCTTCATACACAGGGACGATTATTACAATCCGACCAGCGACAAGGGGAATGTGGCCCAATTGATCATAGCCAAGCACAGGAACGGCCCGACAGGCCAGATAGATCTCGTCTTCAGAAAGGAATTTACCAAGTTTGAGAGCAAGACCAGCTATGAAGTCTCTGCTTAGCGTATCAGCCGCAGCCCTCATACTTCTGGCGGGCCAGGTCTTTGCCACCACCAAAGGCGTCAGCATCAGGGCGGATTCCGTTTCCTATACCAGGGACAAAGGCGTGATCGTGGCTTCGGGGAGCGTGGAAGCAAGATACAAGAACTCCGTCGTCACCGCGGACCGCATCATATTCTTTACCGCCGAATCGCACGTGTTGGCCGACGGGGATTTTACGCTCTCAAGGGACAAGGCAAGGATATCCGGACAAAAGCTCAATTACTATCTTAAGGACGAAACTGGTTCGGCCTCGGATGTGACCATAAGCCTCGGAGAGACATGGATAACCGGCCGTTCCATGGAGATGGACAGGGAACAATTCCGCATAACGGACGCAAAGTTCTCTTCCTGCGGTCTAGACCGGCCTCATTACAGCATGTCGGCCTCCAACATAACCTATTACAGCAAATCCGGATGGATAGTGCAGAACTGGGGATTTTTCTGGCTAGGCGATGTGCCGGTTTTTCCTGTTCCGACATATGTCTATGATACCGGGCTGATAGGAGGCTTTTACAAAAAGAAAAACCCCGTACCTCTCCCCGAGATCGGATCGAACAATGTCGACGGATTTTATATCAACGAAAAAATCATATGGCGGCTTACCAGTTACAGCTACGGGATCCTGGGGATCAATTACGGTTCCAAAAAAGGCCTGGGCGCCGGTTTTGAAGGGAATTATGTCCTGAACGATTCGAACGAAGGAGGAATACGCCTTAATACCTACGGGTCCGACGGTTTTTCGTGGGGCGCTACTCATACGTATTATTTCGGGGATCCAGTTCCGACCGAGAGGCTCAGGCCTCTGCTCTATGAGGTGCTCGAGATCCCTCCGCGCAAGAAGTATGACGTCACCCTCGATCTTTCCCACAGGGAGAGGATCAATTATGAAAGGGTCTCTTTTATGCCCATGGTCACTCTCCGCTACATAGACGTGCCGTTCTCTTTCCTGGATTTTAATCCAAAGCTTGAGGCCTCTGCCGGAAGTGTTTCCGAGGAAAGTTCCGGAGTGGGGCTTTTGAAGACCAATCTAAAGACCACGTTCGATTATGTCCATCCGATGACTGATGCGGCCAGTCTCAGGATGGGGTTGGACACTTCCTATACCGGATACGGGTCCTCGTCAAGCTGGTTCAACCTTCTTGGGCGCGCGGACATTTCGTCCAAATTATCTGACAATGTAGAGGCGGGCGTCGGGTATTCGCATTATTTCATCAACGACGGCTCAAGCCCTTTTAACTATGAGAATTACCGTTATTTCCCTTACGACGAGCTCAGGTCGTTCATCAAGTTCAAGGCTTTCGGGTCTTCTTTCGGCATAGCGCTCTCATATAATACTCCGCTTTTAACGGTCCGGGATATAGACTATAATGCAACTGTGGGGCTGCATTGTTTTGACGCCACATTGACCTGGAGAGCGGCCAGAAACGAACTGGCGGTCTCTCTGGAGCTGGCTTCGGATTAGAAAGGAAGATCGGCATGAAACAGGGGCTCTTTATAACATTTGAAGGTACCGAAGGCTGCGGCAAGTCCACTCAGGCCAAGCTCCTCGAAAAATATTTAAAGGGGCTGGGTAAAAAAGTGGTCTCTTCGCTCGAGCCGGGCGGGACCAAGACCGGAAAGCAGGTCCGCAACATACTTCTCTCGACACAGGAACCGCTTTCCAGCAATGCGGAGCTGTTCTTGTTCGCCGCCGACAGGGCGCAGCATGTGCACGAGGTTATAAGGCCCGCTCTTGAGTCCGGTGCGGTGGTCATATGCGACCGCTTTACCGATTCCACTGCCGCGTATCAGATAGGAGGCAGAAAACTGCCCGAAGAGCTGGTCCGGTACCTCAATGCCGTGTCAAGCGGAGGGCTTATGCCGGATATAACTTTTCTGCTCGATCTCTCTCCGGCGGTTGGACTTCCCAGGGCTATAGCCGCCAGCAGCATGGAGAGCGGCAAGATAAAAAAAGTCGACCGTTTTGAAAAGGAGAAGATAGCTTTTCACGAGGATGTGAGGAAGGCCTATCTTGAAATAGCCTCGGCCGATCCCGCCAGGGTAAAGGTGATAAGTACCGAAAAGACCGGCATAAATTCGGTGCACGAAGAGATAAAACGCCAGGTAAAGGAGCTGCTGTAATGGAACAGGACAGGCTGCGTCTAAAAAAACTTTTGAAGCAAAAGGCCGTCAAGACAGGGACTTTTACGCTGTCTTCCGGCAAGACCAGTGATTTTTACGTTGACGCCAAGCAGGCCACCCTGCATCCGGACGGCGCGTATCTGATGGCCAAGATAATACTGCATAAGATAAACGGGCTTAACGCCAAACATATAGGAGGGCTTACCATAGGGGCCGATCCTATGGCCGTCGCGGTCGCTCTGATGAGCAGGGACCTGGATCAGCCTATTTCGGCCTTTATAGTACGTAAATCCCAGAAGGAGCACGGGCTTAAAAAAGAGATAGAAGGGATCATAACTCCCGGAGCCGATGTGGTGATAGTGGACGATGTCATCACAACGGCAAGCGCGACGCTTGCCGCGATCGCGGCCGTGGAAAAGATAGGCTGCAGGGTCGTAAAGGTGATCTGTCTTGTGGACAGGCAGGAAGGCGGAGCCGAAGCGCTATGCGAATACGATTTTGATCCCATATTCACCAAAGAGGAGTTCTTTCAATGAAAAAAGTCCGCAGGGCCGTTATAGACCGGAAGACCAAGGAAACCCATGTAAAGCTTTCTCTAAACATTGATGGTTCCGGCAAAAGCAAGATAGCTTATCCGATCCCCTTCCTGGGGCATATGCTCACGCTCTTTTCAAAGCACGGGCTTTTTGATCTGGAGCTGCGGGCCAAAGGCGATATAGAGGTGGATATCCATCACCTGGTGGAGGATACAGGCATAGCGCTGGGAGAGGCTTTCGCAAAGGCCCTGGGCGCCAGAAAAAAGATCGAGCGCTATGGCCACGCCATAATCCCGATGGACGAGTCCCTGGCCGAAGTGCGCGCCGCGGTGGACGTTTCGGGAAGGCCGCATCTCACGTATAAGGTCAAGTTCCAGAAAGAGATGATCTACGCCATGATCGGCAAGGAAACGGTCCGGATGTATCTGGACGCGCAGATGCTCGAAGAGTTCTTCGAAGCCTTTGCCCTGAAGGCGGGGATATCCCTGCATCTTGATCTCATACGCGGACAGAACACCCATCACAAGATCGAAGCGCTGTTCAAGGGATTCGGGATAGCGCTTTACAGGGCTTGCAGGATAAATCCCAGGAAAAAAGGCGTGCCTTCGACAAAGGGGATATTGTAGGAAGCATGACGGTTGAAGGATAACAAGGCAAGCAATGAAATCTTCTGATATCAGAAGCGCATTCCTAAAATATTTCGAAGGCAAAGGGCATACGGTACTTCCGGGCTCCTCGCTTATCCCCAAAGACCCTACGGTGCTTTTGACCGTGGCAGGGATGCTCCAGTTCAAGCCGGTATTCCTCGGCCTTGAAAAATCCTCCGTACCCAGGGCGGTGACGGTGCAGAAATGCATCAGGACCAATGACCTTGAAAATGTCGGACGGACCGCGCGGCATCATACTTTTTTCGAAATGCTCGGGAACTTCTCTTTCGGCGACTATTTCAAAAAAGATGCCATAGCTTTCGCGTGGGAGCTTTTGACGGCGCATTTCAACCTGGCCAAATCGCGCCTTTGGATCGCGGTGTACGAAAAGGACGAGGAGTCTTCGGGTATATGGTCAGATAAAATAGGAGTGAGCAGGGACAGGATAGTCAGACTTGGGGAGGATAACAACTTTTGGTCTGCCGGGCCCACCGGGCCGTGCGGGCCGTGCAGCGAGATATATTACGACCTGGGCGAAAAATTCGGGTGTGGCAGGAGCGATTGCGCTCCCGGATGCGACTGCGACAGGTTCCTGGAGGTCTGGAACCTGGTCTTCATGGAGTTCAACCGCGATGAAAAGGGCGTGCTTTCCCCGCTCCCGAAAAAGAACATCGATACCGGCATGGGACTTGAAAGGATAGCGTCCGTGCTGCAGGATGTTCCGACCAATTTTGATACCGACCTTTTCACCCCGCTGATAGGCAGGATAAAAGGCATAGCCAGCCCCGAAGGAAAAGATGCCGCTGTTTCGGCCAAGATCATAGCCGATCATGTGAGAGCCGCAACATTCCTTGTTTGCGACGGACTGACCCCGGGCAATGAGGGCCGCGATTATGTCCTGCGCAGGATAATAAGGCGCGCCGCTATGCACGGCCGCAGGATAGGGATAAAAGGAGCTTTTATAGCGGAGCTTTCAAAAAAGGTTTCGGAAACCATGGGAGGGTTCTATCCCGAACTCAAAAAGAACGAAGCCCATATAAGCTCTACATTAAAGACCGAAGAGGATAATTTCGGCAGGACGCTCGAATCCGGCATGGAAATGCTGGAGGAAATGATAGGGCGCTCCGCGGGCGGGATCGTGTCAGGCCGTGACGCTTTCAAGCTTTATGACACTTACGGTTTTCCGCTCGAGATGACAAAAGAGGTCGCTTCCGAAAGGGGTTTGGGCGTCGACCTCGAAGGATTTGAGAGCGCGATGCGCGGCCAGCAGGAGAGAAGCAAACAATCCTCAAAAAAATATTCCATGGGAGCGCTCCCCCAGGTGACGGGATATCCGGCCACGGAGTTCACGGGTTATGAATCACTGGAGTCCGAGTCAAAAGTGCTCGGCGTCGTCCAGGGTTTTGTCGTACTCGACAGGAGCCCTTTCTACGTGGAGAGCGGCGGACAGGACAGCGACCGCGGCTGGCTTGTCATAGAAAAGAACAAGATAGAGATCAGGCGGCTGGCAAAGACCGCGGACGGGATCATACTGCACGGGATAGGTTCGGATATCATGCCTGTTGCCGGGGAAAAGGTAAGGGCCATAGTAAGTTCCGAAATAAGGAGCATGATAGCGGCGCACCATACCTCCACTCATCTTCTGCACGCGGCCCTGCGCAAAGTCGTAGGCGAACATGCCGTGCAGAGAGGCTCTTTTGTCGGCAGCGACAAGTTCAGGATGGATTTTACAAGTACTGATGCGCTGAAGGCTGAAGAGCTGAAGAGGATCGAAGATATCGTAAATGACGCCATAAACAGGAAGCTAAACGTGAAGACAACCGTCACCACTCCGGACGAAGCCAAAAAAGCCGGGGCCGTGGCTCTTTTCGGGGAAAAATACGGTAACAAGGTCCGGATGGTGGAGGTCGAGGGGGTTAGCCGCGAGCTGTGCGGAGGTACTCACGTGAAGAACACGTCTGAAATAGCCCTCTTTAAAATAATGAAAGAAGGCGCGATCGCTCAGGGAATAAGAAGGATAGAAGCGGTATCTGGAAAGCCGGCCGAGGAATATATGAGAAGGCTGGAAGAGGAAAAAACAAAAGTTCTTGAGGCGGAAGAATCCAAAAGAAAGAAGAAAGAAGAAGAAAAAAAACAGGAAGCGGAAATAAAGAATATCCCTGTAATATCCGAAGATATTGCGGGATTCCGTTCGATATTCTTCAATAAAGACGGTTTTGACCCGAAGATCGCAGGGTCCTATCTAAGGGACTCTATTCAGTCTGCAGTTGCGGATATTGCTCTCGGGACAACAGGCCCTTCAATGATAGTTGTCTCTAGTCCCAAAGCCGTCAAAAAAGGTTTTGACAGCTCAAAGATGCTGAAAGTGCTTTTATCTGATGTCGGCGGGAAGGGCGGGGGAAGGCCCGATTTTGCCCAGGGAAGCGCCGGGCAAGAAATGTCCTCCGAGGACAAAGAAAAGCTTTTTACAAAGTTCAAGGAAGAAGCGAGAAAAGCCCTGTCCTCATGAGAATACTCGGCATAGATTACGGCAAAAAGAGGATAGGCGCGGCGGTTTCAGACCCTTTGGGACTGACGGCCCAGCCGGTCGAGGTCATTGAGAACAACGCCTCCGCGATGAACAGGATAAAAGAGCTTTGCGAAAAGTACGAGGCCGGCAGCGTTGTCGTCGGCTTGCCCAAGAGTCTCAAAGGAGAGGTCGCAAAGTCGGCGGAAGATGTCCTTGCTTTTATCGCAAAACTCCAAAAGGTCCTCGGTGGCATACCCGTTATCCCGCATGATGAAAGATTGTCGACCTCTAGCGTGATCAAGACTCTCTCGCAGACAGGAATGTCCGGGAGGAAAAAACGCCTGGTAGTGGACAAGATGGCCGCGGCGTATATTCTGCAGGGGTACATGGATGGACTTCAAAAAAATACTGATTGAGGTAATCGACGGTTTATTAGATGTCGTATCGGCGTCCTGCCGGTTTTTTTGTGGCATCGGGAAAAGATCCCCGGTTTTGTTCTACATCGCGGCGGTCTTGTTGGTCCTTGGCATCATCTTTGCCGTTTCGGTCCCTTTTTTGGCCAGGAACAGACTTGACGCGAAAATGTATAAATTGGAGATACCCGATGGCGCGAGCGCATCACGCATTGCCGAGATCCTTTTTTCGGAGGGGATCATTCAGAGCAGGGCATCCTTTAAGCTGTATGTCGGCATATTCGGAGATGGAAGAGGCTTGAAGGCGGGGAGTTATTATCTGAGCCCCTCCATGACAAATGCCGCGATCGTTTCTATGCTTTCAAGGGGCAGGGCATCGGCAGGGGATATAAGAGTGACTTTTCCTGAAGGCGCTTCTATCTACAGAATGTCCAAGATACTTGAATCCTCAGGTATCAGGGTCAAAGGAGGAGATTTTTCCGCTCTCGCGTACAGAGGGCTCACGCGCGAGCTCCGTTCAAAGTACCCGTTCTTGTCGGATGTCCCGACCAGGTCCCTAGAGGGATATCTTTTCCCAGACACCTATTTCCTTGAGGAGTCCATGGAACTGTCCCGCCTGGTGGAGATGATGCTTGACAGGTTCTCTGAAAAGACGATCCCGGTCTACGCTTCTTCAGGGCAGAGCAAATACGGCCTCCATCAGATACTTACTCTGGCTTCAATAATAGAAAAAGAGGCCGAAGTGCCGGATGAAAGAG
This sequence comes from uncultured bacterium, assembly GCA_964603025.1. Lineage (GTDB taxonomy): Bacteria > Margulisbacteria > WOR-1 > JAKLHX01 > JAKLHX01 > CALFCX01. Next base: position 17,827 of record CAZRTO010000004.1, read on the forward strand.
GGATCATCTCCTCGGTATTTCACAACAGACTGAACATAGGAATGGCCCTTCAGGCTGACCCGACCGTCAAATATGTGCTGGAGAACCCGACCGTCAGGGTCAGGTTCGCCCAGCTTGAAACTGACTCGCCCTATAACACTTACAGACACAGGGGGCTTCCTCCGGGACCTATCTGCAATCCTGGGGTAGGCTCGGTAAAAGCCGCTGTGCATCCGGCCGGCACCGATTATCTTTATTTTGTTTCCAATGCAGACGGGACCCACACTTTTTCCCGCACATGGGAAGAACACAAAAAGGCAGCGGAGAGATTCAGGAAAAAATAATCTATTCCCACTCTATGGTGGACGGCGGTTTTGAGGAGATGTCGTACACCACGCGGTTGATCTCGGGTGTTTCATTTATGATCCTGTTGGATATTTTTTCAAGCAGTTCATAAGGCAGGCGCGCCCAGTCCGCGGTCATCGCGTCACTGGAGGTTACCGCGCGTATGGCTATGGTATTTAGATATGTCCTTTTGTCTCCCATGACACCAACCGTCCTGATGGGCAAAAGCACCGCAAAAGACTGCCAGACCTTTTTGTAGAATCCGGCGTTCTTGACCTCGGATACCACGATATCGTCCACGTCCTGAAGTATTTTTACGCGTTCGGGAGTTACTTCACCGATGATCCTTATGGCCAGCCCGGGGCCGGGGAACGGCTGGCGGGTGATTATCTCTTCGGCTATGCCCATTTCCCTGCCGATCGCGCGCACTTCATCCTTGAACAATTTTTTAAGCGGCTCGACCAGCTTGAAGTTCATCTTTTCCGGGAGGCCGCCCACGTTGTGATGTGTCTTTATCCTTGCGGCTGAGCTGTTCTTCCCCTTGACGGCGCTCTCAATGACATCGGGATACAGGGTGCCTTGGGCCAAAAAGTCTATCTTTCCAAGTTTTTTCGCCTCTTCTTCAAAGGTATAGATGAATTCGTTGCCTATCGTGTGCCTTTTCTTTTCCGGGTCGGTGACGCCCGCCAGTTTTCGGTAGAATTTTTCCGAAGCGTCGACATGGATCAGGTTGATCTTGAAATGTTTTGTGAACATATCGACGATCTTTTTGGCTTCGTTCTTGCGCATGAATCCCTGGTCTATAAAGACGCAGGTCAGCTGATCGCCGACGGCTTTGTGCAGAAGAACTGCCACTGTTGTTGAATCCACGCCGCCCGACAGTCCCAGAAGTATTTTTTCCTTGCCGACGGTCGCCCTTGTTTTTTCTATAGCCCTTTCGATGAACGACTTTGTGGTCCAGGTGGCTTCGCAGTTGCAGACTATGTATACAAAATTCTTTATTATCTCGGTGCCGCTTTCGGTATGGACGACTTCCGGATGGAACTGCACGCCGTAAAGCCGTTTTTCCTTACTTCCCATGGCGGCTATTTTTGTGGAGTCCGTATGCGCAAGTATTTTAAAGCCTTCCGGAAGCCGGGTGACCGAATCCCCGTGGCTCATCCACGAGGTGAGTTCTTTACCCAAACCGGCGAACAGATTTGTGTGGTCATCAACTATGAGAGAAGCCTTGCCGTATTCGCGGGTCTTTTCGCCTTTTACTTCACCGCCGAGCTCCTTTGCCATGAGCTGCATGCCGTAGCAGATGCCAAGTATGGGGATGCCGCTCTCCCAGATGCGGGGATCAAGTTTTGGCGCGTCTTTTTCATAAACGCTGCCGGGGCCTCCGGACAAAATGATCCCTTTTACGTCGCGCTGTTTCAGTTCTTCAAGTGTTGTATTGTAGGGAAGGAGTTCGGAATAGACGTTGCATTCTCTGACCCGGCGGGCGATAAGCATGCTGTACTGCGCCCCGAAATCGAGGACGACTATCAGATCATGCTTTTCCATACGTTTATCTTACTATAATATCTTTCGGTTTTCAAATTTAGATGGATGAAGAATGAAGTATGACGTATGGATATGACGTGTGCTATTTCTGTCTCTTCCTCGTCATTCTTTATCCGTCATCCTTCATCCCTCATCCGCTACTTATACATCCCCAGCTGCTGCGCTTTTTGGAATACCTTGCCCTCAGTAAGCAGGGAAGGGGCGATCACTATTTCGATGTTCTGCATCTCTTTTATGGTTTCCGCGCCGAGCGTTCCCATGGATGTTTTTAGCGCGCCGATAAAATTCTGAGAGCCGTCGTCGAATTTAGCAGGGCCGGACATGATCTCCTTGAGCCCTCCGATGGTCCCGACCTTTATCCTTGTTCCTCTTGGCAGAGTGGCGTTGGGAGTGGCCATGCCCCAGTGGAATCCGCGTCCCGGAGCTTCCTTGGCTTTGGCAAGAGGGGAGCCTATCATCACGGCGTCAGCGCCGCAGGCTATAGCCTTGCAGATATCGCCGCCAACGACCATGCCGCCGTCCGCTATCACCGCCACGTGCTTTCCAGATTTCTTAAAGTACGCTTCCCTTGCTCCAGCACAGTCCGCGATAGAGGTGGCCATCGGGACCCCGATACCCAGCACCCCGCGCGACGTGCAGGCCGCGCCCGGGCCTATTCCGACAAGTATCGCGGCAACCCCGGTTTCCATAAGTGACAGGGCTACCTCATAAGTTACGCAGTTGCCTACGACAACAGGGACCTTGATATCCTTACAGAACTTTTCCAGGTTCAGTGTTTTGAAGGATCTGGACTTATGGATCGTAGATACCACAGTTGCCTGGATAACTATCATATCCGCCCCGGCTTTGGCGGCTATGGCACCGTACTCTTCGGCGGCCTGAGGGGTGACGGATACCGCGGCTAGGGCTTTCTTTTCCTTGATCTGCTTGATTCTTTTTTGTATGAGGGCCGGCTTGACCGGTTCCAGATAGATATTCTGCATCAGAGTAACGTATTCCTCGCGCGAAGCTGCGGCTATCTTGTCGAGTATCGCGTCCGCATCTTCGTACCTTGTCTGGACGCCCTGCAGGTTGAGAACACCTATCCCTCCGCATTCGCTCATCAGGACAGCGGTTCTAGGGTCTACCACGGAATCCATGGCGGAGCCTATGATAGGGGCATTGATCTTTATGCCTCCTATCTCTATTGATGTGTCCACATCCTCCGGATCTATGGTCTTGAGAGACTGCACCAGCGCGATCTCGTCAAAACCGTACGCCCTTCTTACTTTTTTCCCCCTGCCCAGTTCGATTTCCATCCGTTTGTCCTTTCTTTTTCTCTCCCTCCCTCACCCCCGGCCCCTCTCCCGCAAGCGGGAGAGGGGTGCCCGAAGGGCGGGGTGAGGGTTAGTTTGCCGGTCTCTCCGCCAGCCTGGCCGTGATCGCCCACAGTTTCCCCTCCCGGTAAACGGCGATCTTTATCGTGTCCCGGGGTTTTTTGCCGGCGATATATGAAGAAAGTTCTTCGGCTGAGCCCATTTTTTTGCCGTCGACCTCTCTTACCACGTCATATTGTTTGATCCCGGATCTTTCGGCCGGGCTGTCCTTGACCACCTCTGTTATCAGTATCCCTTCGGGTATGGGAAGGTTCATATAGGACGCGATGCCTTCGTCTACGTCCCTCATATATATACCGAGCCACGGCCTGACGATCTTACCCTTTGTGATAAGCTCGTCCATGACCTCTTTGGCTGCATTGATAGGGATGGCGAACCCGATGCCCTGTGCCTGCGCGGCGATCGCCACATTTATGCCTACGGCTTGGCCCTTGAGGTCGATCAGCGGCCCTCCGCTGTTTCCAGGATTGATCGGGGCATCTATCTGGATCAGGTTCTTCTTTCCCGCGTCAAGAGCTCTTCCCGTCGCGCTTATTATGCCGGCAGTGACGGTATTACTAAAACCATAAGGATTCCCGATCGCGATCACCCATTGCCCCGGCCGGATAGAAGAGGAATCCCCCAGTGACAGGGCCGGGATCTTGTCTCGCGTATTTATCTTAAGCACCGCCAGGTCCAGCGTCGAATCTATTCCGAGTATCTCCGCGTCATAGGTCTTCCCGTCCCTGGTGGTGACCTTTATTTTATCCGCGTCTTTGACCACGTGAGCATTGGTCAGCACGCGGTTGTTGCCGTCTATGACAAAGCCCGATCCGGCACCCTTGATAGGGATCATCCTCTCTTCGTAAAAATTGCGGAAATCAGGGTTAAGTTCAAAGCCGAACCCCCCGAAATTCCTGTCAAAGTTCCTGAAAGGGTTGAAGATACGCTGTTGCTGCATTTTTACGACGTCTATATTGACGACAGCTCCGCCCACGCTCTCAACAATATCGGCTATTGTGTCCTGGCCGCCAAGCCCTGGAACGGCATCCCTGCTCGAATACGACGGCGGATTGGAAAAACCGTTGGTGCTGTTGACGAGGTTAAAGGAGAGTGTCGCAAGTAAAAAAAACGCGGCCGTTGCAGCTAAAGCCGAAAAGACACTCTTTTTTGACATGTCAAAAGCTCCTTTCATGTTTTAAAGGATGAGGGATGACGAATGACGGATGACGCAAAAAAGACATTATAGCTGTTTCTGTCACGTCATCCGTCATCCTTCATCCGTCATCCCTGTTGTGTCACCCGTTCAGCATTTCTTTAGGCGGTTTGCCGGACATTTCCTTTTCGACATATACCGCTATCATGCGCTCAAGTTCTTCTATGACCGGTTTTGGTATCCATATCTCGCCGCATTCGCTGCAGACGAATGCCGGGACGTCCTCTATAACATAAAGCTTTTCTTCTTCGTAGTGATCGAGAGAGACTTTGTCAAAGAAAAGCTTTCCCCCGCACGCGTTACATATGCCGGGGTTCAGGTCCTCAAAATTGTCCTTGGCGTCGTTGTTTGCCATCAATATTGGAATCAATTATAACCCAAGTTGGTCTGCTTGACAAGAAGCCGCTTCGGATATAGAATTGAGTTTGCGACTGTTTCAAATTTTTCTCTGGAAAGGCGGGTGAATTTAATGAAAAAGAGCTTGTTTTTTGCGTTATTCGCGGTTTTGTTGATGACAGTGGTAGGATTGACCGGATGCAGTGTAGTGAAGTCCCTCACTACAGACACTAGCTCCACGATCCCTGAAATATTAAGTTCTAGGGCGTCAGTATCTGCCTCTATAGCAAAAAGCGGCAGCTCCTATATTCTGACGATAGGGACAATAGCGGTTACTAACGAGGCCGGAACCTATGAAGCTGTTTCTATCCCGGCCGATCGCTTCAAAATATTCAAGGTTAAGTCTGGCGCCTACTCAGGCACCGGCACTGAACCTCTGGGATTTCCTTCTGGACTTGATGCGGCTACCGCCGTTGTGATAGGAGCTTCTGTTACTGATGTGGTGATGCCAGGGATAGACACTACAAAGCCTCTGGACGTATGTTTTATTTTGGACACGACAGGAAGTATGGGTAGTATGTTGACAACAGCAAAGAATTCCATCAGCGATTTTGCCTCTTATCTAGAAACGCGGGTTTCTGATGTGAAGTTCGCTGTTCAGACATACGGAGATGTTTCTTGTGAGTCCAGAACGCCTGCTGTAGGAGACGCAACTCTCAAAACTTCAGTACAGGCAAAAGCTTTCTTGGATGCTTTGCCTGGCGCTGGAAGTGGGCCAGGGGGGTCTGGCGGGGACTGGCCTGAAAATCCTATTGAGGCTACAATATATGCCAATACATATATGCCATGGAGAACCGGGGCTCAGAGGATGTTTGTGATAATCACAGATGCGCCAGCGCATACTCTCAATGATGGAGATCCTAATGTCTATGATTTGGGTGGTATGTCAAGGACTTGTAGGGCAAATCTGGCCTCGGCTGAAGCTTTGTTGAAATCAAATCCTGTAACCACGATTGTTAATGCAGCAGGTCCGGCAGTAGTGGATCCTCCGTATGAGAATATTAGGGACCTGTGTGTACTAGTTGGAGGTCTTGGGATAGACTTCAGCTACAGCTTTTCTGCCAGTGACTTGATCAGTTTGGCAGCGATAGGTTCCACCACCTACAAGACGGTCGACTTGGGAGATCTCACGGGTTATGATTACATATTGATTTATGTAGCCTCAGGATCTTTGGGATACGATTCTTTCAAGATAGTACCTCTTGCTGGTATTTTAGGGGCTGGTTCCATAGAGAGATCTAATAATTGATCACTGTCCAAGTTTCTTATCAGGGGGCGGTTGCTTAGGCAGCCGCCTCTTGGTTTTTTTATTGAACAAAGGCCCATAAAGGCCCGTAGAGGCCCGTAAGGGCATAAAGGGCTGGAAAGGCGGTAAGGGGCGGGAGGCATAAAAGGCCGATCATTGATTAAGCTTTTTTTGCCCTCGGTCTTTTTTATTTTTTACGCCCTTGTGGGCCTTCATGGGCCTTTTCAGTGTCTTTGTCCCAGCAATTATCCCGCCGTAGATTGAATAATCCCTGTCCGGATGTTATCTTTATCCCATGGAACTGCATTCCTCTCCGAAACGCTATGTTTTCGACCAGTCAAAAGCGGGCTTGCCGGCCGAAACGGTGCAAAAAGCGCTCTCCGCCCTGAGAACTCTTCCCGGTCTCGAGGATGTCCGTATTTCCGAGGATATCTCAGGGATCAGGTCGTACCTGCATACTCTCGTTTCCGCGCAGGGGATCAATACCTGCGGCAAGGGTCTTGTGCCGGACCAGGCCCGTGCCAGCGCCGTCATGGAGTTCTGCGAGCGGTATTCGTGGATGAATTTTGACATGAGGAAAGCGCCGGGATACATCGAGGCGTCTTACGATGAGATAAAAGACACCAGGGTCAGGACCGTGAAAGAGGACTATTTTTTATGCAATTTTACCGGCATAACGAACAAATATCCGCTCCTCAAAAAAATACGCCAGATACCGATGAAATGGATAAAAGGTTTTTCCATGACGCGCGGAGAGGACTTCTATTATCCGATACGCTGGCATAACAATGTTTTTGGTTCTAACGGCCTTGCTGCCGGGAATACGATGGAAGAGGCTTTGACGCAGGCGCTCTGTGAGGTGATAGAGCGCGAAAATGTTTACAGGTTCATAGTGGAGAAGGAAGCAGCTGACGATATAGACTTATCTTCCGTGCGCCATCCCGCCGTGCGCAAAGCGCTTGATGATTCCGCGTCTGCCGGGATAGAGCTTGTCGTAAAGGACATATCGTATGATACAGGGATCCCTTCGTTCATAGCGTACGGGACGAATCCCGAATATAAGGACACTCTCCTTCACAAAGGGGTGGGGCACGGAACATATCCTGACCCGGAACAGGCGCTTGCCCGGGCGCTTTCCGAATATTTCCAGGCTTTTTCTCTTCTTCACGACGACATAAAAAAACGCGGCTGGGAACTGACCGCTGAACCCGACAGGCATTATGGGTTCCTTGTGACCTATCCCCATGATATTTTCTACAAGGCCGGCCGCGTCAAGCCCTTGGCTGAGATCAGAGATGTTTCCAGGCCGGACTTCAAGGAAGAAGCCGAGATGCTGATCGGGACTTTATCCGAGAGAGGGTTTGAGACTGTTGTCATCGACAAGACACATCCCGGGCTCGGTATCCCTGTGGTCAGGGCTTTTGTTCCCGGATTGCGCAGCGTGATAGTGTCCGAAACTCGGGACCCGGAGATCTTCATTATCGCCGCACAGAAAGAAGCGCTGGCAGGATAAAAGGGCCCATAAAGGCCCGTAGGGGCCCGCAAAGGCATAGCCCTTTTTGCCCTCCGCCTTTTAGCGCTTTATGGGCCATTAAGGGCCGTTTGTTTTGCCTATATTTGCATGAATCCACGCATTTATGTTATGCTAATAACTAAAGTGATACCTCGCGAAAAAATTAGAGAGATCAAAGAAAAAGCCCAACAAATACGCCTGGATATTATCGAAATGCTGGGCCGGTGCGGATCAGGCCATCCCGGCGGGTCGCTTTCAGTGGCCGACATAATCGCGGTTCTCTATTTTTACAAGATGAAGTACAACGCCAAAGACCCTAACTGGAGCGAAAGGGACAGGTTCCTGCTGTCCAAAGGGCATGCCGCTCCCGCCCAGTATTCGGCGCTTTCCTTAGCGGGGTTCTTTCCGAGGGAATATCTAAAGACCATAAGACAGATAGGGTCTTCGCTTCAGGGGCATCCGGACCGCAACAGCCTTGCCGGCATAGAGATGACGACGGGATCACTGGGGCAGGGCCTCTCTATCGCGTGCGGAATGGCTCTTGCCGCCCGCATGGACAAAAAGGACCACAGGATATACTGTGTCATAGGCGACGGGGAATCCCAGGAGGGCCAGATATGGGAAGCGGCCATGTCCGCCGGGCACCTCAAACTGGACAATCTCACAGTGATACTCGACCATAACAAACTGCAGATAGACGGGAAGGTCGAGGACATCAAGGGGATCACTCCTATCGCGGACAAATGGAAGGCCTTTCGCTGGAACGTTATTGACAAGGTTGACGGGCACGACATCGAACAGCTGATCTCAGCTTTTGACAGGGCGCAGTCCTGCAAGGGCAAACCCTCCATGATCATAGCCGATACTGTCAAAGGCAAGGGTGTATCGTTCATGGAACACAACGCGGATTTTCACGGCAAGGCACCCAACAAGGATGAGACCTGCAAGGGGTGCGATGAGATAAGGAGCTGCAGACTTGATGACTAAAAAGATGGAAACTACCAAGGATGCTTACGGCAAGGCGCTGGTCGATCTGGGGGCTGAATTGCCCAATGTCGTTGTGCTTGACGCGGATCTTTCCTGCTCTACCAAAACATCCATGTTCCGCAAAGCTTATCCCGATAGGTTCGTGAACTGCGGGGTCGCCGAGCAGGACATGATCGGCATGGCCGCCGGCCTGGCGGCTTCGGGCAAGATAGCTTTTGCTTCAACTTTTGCGGTCTTCGGCTCCGGCAGGGCATGGGACCAGGTCAGGGCTTCCGTCGCGTATCCGAGATTGAACGTTAAGATAGTCGTTACCCACGGAGGGATCACTGTAGGGGAGGACGGCCCGACCCACCAGGCGCTCGAAGATATAGCCATCATGAGAGCCCTACCCAACATGATAGTCATAGTCCCGTCCGATTCCATCGAGACCTACAATGCCGTCAAAGCGGCCTCAAAATATTTTGGTCCGGTCTATATGAGACTTGGACGCCCGGCAGTTCCCGTGGTGTCGGACACCGTTCCGGCGGCTTTTGAGATAGGCAAGAGCATTATGTTCCGGGATGGCAGAGACCTTTCCATCATTGCCTGCGGGATAATGGTGTCAGCAGCCATAGACGCGGCTCAGGAACTCGCAAAAGAGAACATTTCTGCCAGGGTCATCAACATGCATACCATCAAGCCTATGGACAAAGAGGCCGTTCTCAAAGCTGCTTCGGAGACGGGGGCCATAGTTACTGCCGAAGAACATTCCGTGATAGGGGGGCTTGGAAGCGCAGTGAGCGAGATCACCTCCGAGGAGTTCCCGGTCCCCGTGGTCAAGGTCGGAGTGGACGATACTTTTGCCGAATCCGGAAAACCTGACGAGCTTCTGGAGCGATACGGTCTGACAGCCAGGGAGATAGCGGCCGCCGCTAAAAAAGCCCTTGCTCTCAAAAAGAAGAGATGAACGAAGACAATAAAAGGGTTTCCTGGGACGCTTATTTCATGGAGATAACCAAGGTTATCGCCAAGAGGTCCACATGCCTCAAACGCAATGTCGGAGCCGTCATAGTCAGGGACAAGAGGGTCCTTTCCACAGGGTATAACGGAGCCCCAAAAGGTCTTGCCCACTGCTCTGTTACCGGATGCATCAGGAAAGAGATGAACATCCCATCCGGCCAGCGTCACGAACTGTGCCGCGGCCTTCATGCCGAGCAGAACGCAATAATCCAGGCCGCCTGGCACGGCGTAAAGATAGAAGGCGCCACGCTTTACTGCACTCATCAGCCCTGTGTCATATGTGTTAAAATGATGATCAACGCCGGCATCAAAAGGGTCGTGTTCGAGGGCGATTATCCCGATGATCTGGCCTCAAATATGCTCATAGAGTCCGGCCTTGAGATATGCAAATTCAACGACCAAGAACAGCAAAAATAAGTGTTTCGGGGCTTGTTCAGGGGGTGGGGTACAGATATTTTGTTCTTGACGCCGCCAAGGTTTTGGGAATAAAAGGCTATGTCAGGAACCTGTCCGGAGGCGCTGTGGAGGTAGTTGCCAGGGGGGACAAAAGCACTCTTCTGGACTTTATAGAGAGATTGAAGCAGGGACCGGCTTTTTCCAGGGTTGACAGGGTTCAGGTGGAATATGTCGAAGCCGGTGATGAATATGAAAGTTTTGGCATCCGCTTTTAATCCGTAAAGGCAGGGCAAAAGAAGATGGACGGACAAAAAATAGGATATCTCGGACCGAAAGGCACCTTTTCGTATGAAGCTGCCGTATCCTACACTAAGACTGTCAGGGGCGCGGAGCTTGTTCCCTATGCTACACTGCACGACATACTTTTCGCCGTCGACCGGGAAGAGATCGACAAAGGCGTGGTCCCGGTCGAGAACTCCATAGAAGGCACCATTGGGGTCGTTCAGGATATGCTGGTCAAGGAGGTCGATCTCAAGATCTGCGGAGAGATCATCCTTCCTGTCCACGAATCCCTGATGTGCAAGAGCCCTCTCCCTCTAAGCGAGATCACAGAAGTCTTTTCGCATCCTCAGCCGCTTGAGCAGTGCAGGGGCTGGCTGCGCAAGAACGTGCCTCAGGCAAAGCTTACTCCGGCTTCGAGCACGGCTGATGGGGCCGCTGTCATCTCTCAGTCCGATGATCCTGGCAGCTGTTCCATAGGGCCCGCCGGGCTTTCCGAGATATACGGATTGACGATCCTTGAAAAGGACATAACCGACTATCACGACAACACGACGAGATTCATAGTGCTTTCAAAGACAGACAGCAGGCCGTCCGGGAGCGATAAGACCTCGATAGTATTCTCAATTATCTCTGACAGGCCGGGAGGGCTTTATTCCGTACTTGGAGAGTTCTCTTCGAGGGGGATAAACCTGACAAAGATAGAGTCCAGGCCGTCCAAGAAGGCTCTTGGCGATTATTTCTTTTTTGTTGACATGGAAGGGCACAGGACCGAGAAGGAGGTTGCAGAGGCCCTGTCCAATATAGTCAACAAAGTGGCTTTCATAAAGATACTTGGGTCTTATCCGAAAGGAGGAATATAAGGATGTCGGGAAGAAAGGACTCCTTTTTTGGGGGATTGATACTCGGATCGGTCGTGGGAGGAGCGCTCGCGGCGCTGCTTACGCCTTTTACGGGCGAGGAGGCCAGGAACAGGCTGAAGGAAAAAATTGGCGAGCTGAAGGACAAGGATACGGACGAGATCAAAAGCTCCGGACAGGAAGTGATCAGCAAAACAATAACCTCGATAGAAGAGGGGATAGACCGGATAGCCGAGGCGATAGAAGAAGCGAAAAAAGCTTCAGATCAAAAAAGGCAGGAGCTTGAAGGAGAGAATAAATGAACCTTAATATTGTAGCTTCCGTCAGCATAATCGTCCTGACCATCGGCCTGCTGGTAGTATTCGGGTATCTAATATCCGTTCTGGCCAATGTGCGCCGCATACTTAAGCCCATAGACAGGATGACCAATGAGCTGGAAAAAGAGTTCAAGCCGCTGCTCAACGACATGTCCGGAATGACCTCCGCTATGAGGAGTTTTTTTTCCAGGTTCGACAGGATAACCGGGATATTGTTCGCCAAGGCGGACTTCATGGCCCAGGGCACGGAAAAGGTCGCGTCCTATGTGCAGAAGTTCATCAACAACCCTAAAGTCGAAGTGGAGTCCATAGGTGCTGGAATTAAGAAAGCGTTTGATGTATTATTAAGCAGAAAGGAGAAAAAAGATGGGCAGATTTAAAGGTTTTTTGACCGGAGGTATCCTTGGGATGATAGCGGGAGTGCTGCTCGCGCCTAAAAAAGGCGAGGAGACCAGAAAACAGCTTAAGGAAGAAAGCGAAAAGCTTTCCGAAAAAGCCAAGCCGATAATAGAACAGGCCAAACCTATATTCGACCAGGCCAAGGCAAAAGCTTCCGAAGTCTTTGAAAAGACCAAGGACCTTATCAACAAGAATTAATGGCCAGGCTGGGGCTCGCGGTAGATATAGGCACGAGCAACATTGCCGGCTATATAGTCGATCTTGACAAGCCCAAAGACCGCTTTTATCTTTCCATAAAGAACAGCCAGTCCGCCCACGGGGCGGATGTGATAACGCGTCTGACTTTCGCGCGCGATGAAAAGAACACAAAGGCGCTGCACAAGCTGCTGGTCGGCGACATCAACGATCTTATATTCGCTCTCTGCAAGAGGATCAGGATAAACCGCAAGAGGATCGAAACGGCCTATGTCGCGGGGAACACCGTGATGCTGCATCTTTTTCTGGGGCTTGATGTTTCTGGCTTCAGGGCCTATCCTTACAGGTCTCTGGTGGACGGCGCGGTCAGCATAAAAGCTTCGGACATCGGCATTCGCGCGGGGCAAAAGACGTCTTTTGTGACGCTTCCTCCCATATCTCCTTATCTTGGTTCGGATGTCACTGCGGGAATTGTCTATGCCGGGATGCACCGCCTTTCAAGCGTCAAATTCCTCGTGGACCTCGGGACCAACGCAGAGATGGTGCTTGGCAGCCGCAAAGGATTGTGGGCCGCCTCAGCCGCCGCGGGGCCGGCCTTTAAAGGCAAAGATATAGTGCTGGGTTCTCATATGATATCCGCGGTGGCCGATATGCTGAGAAAAGGGGAGATAGACAGGACTGGACGGGGTGAGGGGCTTATTTCCCAACAGGATATCCGCAGTTTTCAGCTTGCCAAGGGGGCCGTGAACGCGGCTCTAAGGATCCTGATGGACAAAGCCCGCATAAAAGAGTCTGGCATCTCAAAAGTACTGCTCGCCGGCCTTTTTGGGGAAAAGATAATCGTCAAAGATGCTGTTGAGACAGGGCTGATACCCGATCTTGGAAAGAACAAGGTCCGAGCGATCGGCAACTCTTCACTTGAAGGCGCCAAAGCGGTCCTGCTGAACCCCGCACTTCTAAAAGAAGCCGAGGATATAGCCGGATCGGTCAGAACGGTCGAACTCCCGCTGGAAAGCTCATATCAGCAGGAGTTTTTGAAAAGCATGAACTTCTAAGGCATAATTACGCGTCAGCCATCGTGTTATAATCCATTTAACCTCTATGAAAGATATAATATCCGAGTTTTTAGAGCAGACGCTCGGGATCAGCGGCTTACAGCTGGACAGCCCGAAAGACAAAAAATTCGGAGATCTTTCTTCCAATGTCGCCATAATATCCGCAAAAAAACACGGCAGGGATCCGAGGCAGCTGGCCGGTGAAATAAAGGACAAGATAGAGTCCGCGGATCCCGGAAAGCTTTTTTCCCGTATAGATATAGCCGGACCCGGTTTTATCAATTTCTTCATAAGCCGCCGCTTCATTGAACAGTGTCTGGCGGAGGTGATCGCGAAAAAGGACTCTTTCGGTTCCTGCGCGGAAGGCGCGGGCAGAAAAGTGCTGATAGAGTTCGTCAGCGCCAATCCGACCGGCCCGCTCCATATAGGACACGGCAGGTGGGCGGCGATAGGGGACAGTCTTGCCAGGATAATGAGGATGTGCGGATGGGATGTCACGACGGAATTCTATGTCAACAATGTCGGCCGGCAGGTCAACCTGCTGACGGAATCGGTAAAATGCGCGATGTCCGGAGAGCCTGCACCTGAGGACGGATATAACGGCGCATATATAAAAGACGTGGCCGCAGATGCGCTACAAGCCTCCCCTAAGGACCTGAAAAAATTTGTGCTGGACATGCTGCTTAGCCAGCAAAAGCGGACCTTGTCCGATCTCCAGGTCAACTTCGACAGCTGGTTTTTCGAAAGCACCCTGCATGAAAGCGGTTCCGTCGGCAAGACCATAGACCTGCTCAGGGAACACGGAGCTACCTACGAAAAAGACGGGGCTCTCTGGTTCAAGTCAGAGTCCTTTGGTGATGATAAGGACAGGGTCCTTGTCAGGGAGAATGGAGACCCTACTTATTTTTCGGCGGATATAGCTTATCACGCGGATAAGTTCAGGAGAGGATTTGACCTTATGGTCAATGTCTGGGGCACCGACCATCACGGTTATGTTAAAAGGCTTGAGTCGGCGCTGGACGCGCTGGGGCTGCCGAGCGAAAAGCTCGAGATCGTGATCGGACAGCTGGTCGCGCTTTACCGGGGAGCCGAGCAGGTCAGGATGTCGAAACGTACCGGGGACATGATAACCTTAAGCGAGGTCATAGAAGAGATCGGCGCCGACGCGGCGAGGTTCTTTCTCGTGATGACGGGCGCCGATACTCATATCGATTTTGACCTGGAGCTTGCCAAGAAAAAGACTCTGGACAATCCGGTCTATTATGTCCAGTACGCCCACGCCCGCGTATGCAACATAATCAAGAACAGTTCAACTGTAGTGCCGGACCCCAAGGACGCTGACCTGTCCCTGCTTTCCGAAGAGGCCGAAAGGGACCTTATGCTCAAGATATTGGACTTTCCCTCGGAGATACGGCTTTGCGCCAGGGGTATGCAGCCGCATCATCTTGCCAGGTATGCAAGGGAGTTCTCCTCGCTGTTGCATTCCTACTATCACAAATGCAGGGTCATATGTGATGATCCGGAGCTAATGAAAGCGCGCCTCGTCCTCATGGAAGCCTCTCGAATTGTTCTTTCAAACGTGTTAAAATTATTGGGAGTTTCGTCACCGGAAAGGATGTAGAACAAAAAAATGAAACAGGTCTTTTTTGAGGGTGAGTTCACCGAGTTTGAGAACGCCAAGATCTCCATCATGACCCACGCGTTCAACTACGGCACCGCGGTTTTTGAAGGCATACGCGGCTACTGGAACTCCGACAAGAAACAGTTGTTCATATTAAAGCTTGAAGAGCACTACAAGCGGCTGGCGGAGTCCTGTAAACTGCTCAGGATCGAGCTTCACTATCCTGTGAAGGAACTTTGCGATATCACCGTTGACCTGGCAAAACGCAACGGCTACAAAGAGGACGTTTATATACGTCCGCTGGCTTATAAAGCAGCACAAAAAATAGGTCTCGGTCTTGTGGGCGTACAGGACGACCTTTGCATATATCTGGCTCCTTTCGGAGACTATTTGGATGTGTCAAGCGGGATCAGGGTCTGTACTTCCACATGGCGCAGGACCGATGACATTTCTGTCCCCGCAAGGGCCAAAGCTACCGGCAACTATGTGAACTCTTCCCTTGCCAAGTCCGAAGCGCTCGAGGGAGGTTTTGAGGAGGCCATAATGCTTTCCCATGACGGACATGTGGCCGAGGGCAGCGGCGAGAACATCTTTATGGTGAAAAAAGGCAAGCTAGTCACGCCTCCGGTCACCGACAACATACTTGAAGGTCTTACCAGAGAAGCCATCATGCAGCTTGCAAAGGATAAGCTGGGGCTTGACACTATAGAAAGGTCCATAGACAGATCTGAGATCTACGTGGCCGATGAGCTCTTTTTCTGCGGTACCGGCGCGCAGGTGTCCCCGATAATAGAGGTTGACCGCAGGATCATAGGTCACGGCAAAGTGGGGGAGATAACCTCCAAGCTCCAAAAAGCCTATTTCTCGGCGGCAAGAGGGGACGATCCCAAGTACAAGGACTGGCTGACGCCTGTATACTGAAGGATTTAGATGATCAAAGGGACAGGGGTCGATATAGTCGAGATCGCCAGGATAAGGTCTGCCGTGAAAAGATACGGCAAAAAATTCCTCGTCAGGATATTCACGCCCCACGAGATAAAATACTGCACTTCTTTCAACAAACTTAAATATCCGGAGCTTTCGGTCAGATTTGCCGCCAAAGAGGCTTATTCAAAAGCCAACGGTACGGGAATGGTCGGCATAAAATGGAGACATATCGAGGTATATAACGACAAAAAGGGCAAGCCTCTGCTCCGTATAAAGGGCAGGCCCAAAAAGAAAGCGCACATCACGCTGTCGCACAGCAAAGATTATGCCGTGGCAAGCGTGGTGATAGAAGGATGAACCAATGGAGCCTATAAGCGCCGCGAAGATGGCCGAAGCGGACCGCAGGGCCATACAAGAACTCGGCATATCCCAGGGTAGCCTCATGGAAAACGCAGGGCTAAAGGTATTTGAGTCTGTAATGCAGCTCTGGGGCTGTCCGCGCAAAGTGTGCGCGCTGTGCGGCAAAGGCAACAACGGGGGAGATGCCGCTATAGCGGCCGAGCATTTCAGGAAGGCAGGCGCCTCAGTGGCCGTCATCAGGGCCGATGCCGCCAACGCCCTTTCATCGCTTGAAGATGCACTCAGAGACAGCGATCTTGTCATGGACGGCCTTTTCGGCACCGGACTGAAAAAACCGATCACCGGAGACCATGCCGCTATGGTGGAGATGATCAACCGGATGAAGCCCTGTCCCTGCAATCTTTCAAGGCAGAACTACCGCGTGGTCTCGGTGGACCTTCCCTCCGGGCTCAACGCGGATACCGGTGAGGTCATGGGAGCTTGCGTAGCCTCAGACCTTACAGTGACTTTCCACGCCGTAAAAGCCGGAATGCTCACTTCAAGAGGGATAAACCTTGCGGGCCGCATAGTCGTGGCGGATATAGGGATACCCTATGAGCCCGGACAACTGTTCTCCAAGGACGCCGTCTCCCTGGCTGATCATTCCCATGTAAAGAAGTCTTTGCTTTTCCGCAAAACATATTCCAACAAAAGCGATAACGGCCGCATATTGATGATCGCCGGATCGCCGTCCATGGCAGGCGCGGCAATCCTTTCGGCAAGGGCCGCCCTGAGGTCGGGCGCCGGGCTTGTGTACCTGTCGGTGCCAAAACGTCTTCAGGACCACGTAAACACGGCGGTGCCAGAGGCTATAACGCATGCCGATATTGCTCCGGAGTCGATAAGAAGTCTAAGACTGTCTGCCGTTGCCGCGGGCCCGGGCATGGGCACATCAAAAAAGAGCGTATTAAAAGCGCTGTTGAAAGAACCGTCAGGCGTTCCCCTGATCTTGGACGCGGACGCCTTAAATATCCTGGCTTCTGACCGGGCAGTCGCAACAGGGCACAAAAGGCCTCTTGTGTTGACCCCGCATCCCGGAGAGATGGCCCGGCTCCTTAAGGCAGATGTCGATGATATTCAGTCCGACAGAATAGCCGCTGCCAGAAAGGTCTCCTCCATGTTCAATGCCTTTGTGGTGTTAAAGGGATTGAATACCGTGGTCTGCGATCCTTCGGGCAAATGCTGTATAGTGTCGGCGGGGAATCCCTCGCTTGCCTGCGGAGGCTCGGGAGATGTCCTCAGCGGGATCATGACTGCAATGATAGGGCAGGGGGCAGATGTTTTCGACTGCTGTGTTGCAGCCTGTTTTATACACGGCATGGCTTCTGATATTGTCCGTTCGATAAAAGGAGAGACAGGGGTTACTCCTTCGGATATAATAGAGGCGATCCCCTATCTGATAAAAGGATGCTGCGATGGAAAACAAAAAAATAGCTGACGTTGTCGGGGAACATACGCTCAATGTGTTCGAAGAGGCCGGTTCCCTGTTCACCCTTCTTTGGGACTCCGTAAAAGCTTGTTTCAATTTTAAGATCAATTTCAAGAACACTTATGATCAGATGGTGCGTATAGGCATAGAATCCATACCTGTGGCACTGGTGACCGCTTTTTTTGTCGGGATGGTATTCGCCGTGCAGATAGCCACCGAATTTGCCAAGTTCGGCGCGGGCAAGATGGTGGGCGGGGTCATGGCGATAGCCATAGCCAGGGAGCTTGCGCCGGTGCTGACGGCCGTTGTCCTTGCGGGCCGCGTAGGAGCCGCCATAGCCGCGGAACTGGGCACGATGAAAGTCACGCAGCAGATAGACGCGATGTATGCGCTGGGGACGACCCCTATAAGATATCTCATTATTCCCAGGTTCCTGGCCTCCTGCGTTATGTTCCCGGTGCTTACTGTGTTTGCCATGGTAATAGGGTTCATCGGGTCATATCTGGTATCGGTGTTTTTGGTCCAGATCAGCCCGGCGGGCTATATGGAGACCACGGAGCAGTTCATGAAAATATTCGACGTTATGGGTGGTCTTTTCAAATCGGTGATCTTCGGCGGCGCGATAGCCATCATAGCATGCCATAAAGGGCTGTCCGCAAAGAACGGCGCCAAAGGTGTCGGAGAGGTCACAACCAGCGCGGTAGTACTGTCGCTCATAACTATTTTTATAGCGAATTATTTCCTGTCGGTGGCGTTGTTTAAATGATAAAGATACAGGATCTTTCAAAGGATTTCGGGGAAAAGAGCATCATCAGGGATGTTTCGCTCGATATTCCTGAAGGGCAAAAACTCGCGGTGATCGGGCCTTCAGGCTGCGGCAAGAGCACGCTCCTCAGGCTCCTGATCGGTATCGACAGGCCGACAAAAGGAAATATAAACATAGACGGCACGGATATAGGGCTTCTCGATCAGGAGGAATTGATGTCTGTTCGCAGAAAGATCGGCATGGTTTTTCAGAGCTCTGCGCTTTTTGATTCAATGAACGTGTTTGAGAACGTGGCTTTTGGCCTGCGCCAGCGCGAGGAGATCAAAGAAGCCGAGATCAGGGATAGAGTGCGCCAAAAGCTCAGGATGGTTGACCTTGACGGGACGCAGGAGTATATGCCTTCAGAGCTTTCCGGGGGAATGCAAAAAAGGATCAGCCTTGCTCGGGCGATAGCCGGAGATCCCAAAATAATGCTTTACGATGAGCCCACCACCGGGCTGGATCCCGTGACTTCCACTAACATAGAGGATCTTATCAATAAGCTCAACAAAGAGATGAACGTTACTTCGATCGTCGTTACCCATCAGCTCTCTACTATTTTCAGGACCAGTGATAGAATAGTGATGTTACATGAGGGACGTATGATAGAAGCCGGAAGCGTCAGGGAAACCATGAACAGTTCAGATCCGGTCATCAGCAATTTTATAAAAGGAGGCCTTCCGTAAATGTCACAAAAAGCCAAGGTGGGGATGGTGATGCTGGCTGCCATACTTGTGCTCGGGACCATCGTCACATGGAAGAGCGCTTTGCTCCTCAGGTTTACCGGATATGAGATGGTCGGCTCTTTTCAGAACGTAGAGGGTCTGACAGTTGGTTCCGAGATCCGCTACAGGGGTTTTAAGATCGGTAAGGTCATGCGCATCGATCCGGGGACCGAGGATATAAAAGTATTCTGCAATATCGATAAGGGAATAGTATTTCCGGCCGATTCATATTTGAGAGTATCATTCGACGGCCTGGTAGGGCTCAAATTCCTGGAGGTTAGGCCCGGCTATTCAGCCGAAGCCTACAGGCCTTCGGACGTGCTTGTCGGGCGAAGCACGGCAGGCATAGTGGATTTTGTGGACCTAGGGGCTCAGAACCTGGTGGAAACAAAGAGGATCCTGGCAAACATCAGGGATATAATAGAACGTCCGGATATCCAGGCGGCGTTCGTCAATGCCGTGTTCAATGTGGAGAAATTCACGGAACAGCTTAAGATCGCATCCGAAGCGATAAATAAGATAGTCGCGGACAGGGATTTTCAGGAGAATTTCAAGGGAACTGTTGCCACCACCAACAAGACGCTTGCTTCAGCCAATAATTTCTTTGAGGGTTTCAGCAATATCAAGATCAAGGCCAGCGGAGATGTTCTTTTAGGGGGCCTTGCCAATCAGGTAAAGGGCAATCTTGATATCAAGCCAAACCCAAGGAATACATATAAGTTCAGCCTGGGTGAAGGTCCGACCAGGAATTTGTCGTTGCTCGACGCTCAGATCTCCAATCAGGTAGCCAAGAACCTGGCGCTTAGGCTTGGCATGATAAACACTCATCTGGGCGGCGGCATCGACATGTTCATGAACACAGACTGGACTTTGAGCGGTGATCTGTATGATGTCAACAATCCGAAGCCGCTTTATCCAAAGGTCCGCATAACCAGCGACCATAAGGTGGCTGACTACGTCAATCTATTACTGCAGGCCGATGATATAGTCAATACAGGCAACACCAATTTTTCATTCGGTGTCAGGATAAAAGGTCAGGATTAGCGGTTTCCCGGGCTATAAGACCCCTATCCGCAGCATAAAAACGCAATACAGGCGATATATTGAATAATTGGCTTATTTAGGCCAATTATTTACTGTTCGTAAGTTGTTTGCCCAAGAATCCAAAAATTCCGCCTCTAAAAGGGGAGGAATGCGCTGATTTTGGTCGGCATTCATGCTAATACTCAGATCAACCTTTCAGTCAATTGATCAGACATAAGTTAGGGATAGATTTCGTTAGGGTTTGTGAGTGCCGAGAAGCAAAACAATTCAATTAACCGAGTTACCCACAGGCCCCATTATAAACGTCGCATAATATATGTTATGTAAAGTAGCGAGAAGGGGGATATGTGGAGAATGCTTGGTTCTCATTTATCATTTTCTGTCAAGAAATCATGGGAAGATTTTAGTACTCTTGCTCTATCTATTGCGTTTAAACCAAAATCATCCGCAGTTTTTAGAGAATCTCTCATTGCAGATATATGGTCCTCATCATAGTTTCTTGGTCCATTGGTATTTTCTTCGGATTCCCCGTTCCACCAATTCCTTACGGTTTGTATGGGTGCTGATATGGCACCGGTCATAGCCCCATAAGTCCTTGCAAAAAAGCCCGGTTGTTCTGTCTGTTGTTCCTGGGTTTCGGCGGCAATATTCTGGCGGCGGCTTTCATTTACCCTCTGTTCTTCAGCTTTTGATCGTCCTATCTCTGGAGATTGTGATTGTTGCGAGGCTTCGTGGGCCTTTTGCAGTATATTTAGAGCCATTCTTCCCGCTGATTCCAGGCTGCTGGCTGTTGCTTGAGGCGTGGCGGGTGGCTCTTTTGTAATCGGAACACCGGCTCTGTCAGTCACCGTCCCATCAGGAAGTCGATATTCCGCTATGGTTGGCCTTCCTCTGCCTCCGCTGATAGTCAGTATAGGTTGTACATCTCTTACTACCTGATGTGCTTGATTTGCCGTTTCGGTTACCGCCGGGCTTACCGGAGCGCTTTCTCCCGTACCAGAAGTTCCGGATACATATGTGACCTGTGCCATGTTTTTTCCTCCGTTATATGTTGTTCGAA
>CAZRTO010000005.1:0-36525 GCA_964603025.1 uncultured bacterium
CTTGCCGCCCAGGGCTTTGACCTTTGCTTCGGCCTCTTCCCTGGACATTCCGGCCAGCGTACCCGTAAAAACAAATGTCTTGCCTTTCAGCTTCCCCTTACTCCTTACTTCTAACTTCTTACTACTTAAGCTTACCCCGGCTTTTCTCAGTCTTTCTACAAGGTGATGATTATGCTTGTCCTTGAAATATGCCGTTATGGAAGCTGCTATCTTAGGCCCTATGCCTTCTATGCTGGTAAGCTGATCATCACCTGCGTTCATCAGGCTGTCAATGTCACCGAAATTCTCCGCTAAAAGCTCCGCCGCCCGCCTGCCCACGTTAATAATACCGAGCGCAAATACCACCCTGTCAAGGCCTCTTGCCTTGCTTGCCTCTATGGCGGCCAGGATATTCTCCGCGCTCTTATCCGCTTTCCTTTCGAGCTTGAGAATGTCTGATTTTTTCAGATAATAGAGGTCGGATATATCTTTTACCAGGCCGCTTTCCACAAGCTCATCGGCCAAGGCCTCTCCTATGCCTTCTATATCCATTGCCTGACGGCTCGCAAAATGCCTGATCGATTCTTTGAGCTTGGCGGGGCACGAAGAATTGATGCATCTAAGTGCCGCCTCGTCCGCCTCGCGGTAAACATCACCCCCGCATACCGGACAGTGCTTGGGCATGTGGAATATCTTTGCCCTTTCATCACGCTTTTCTTTTACCACGCGCACCACCTGCGGAATAACATCACCCGCCCTCTGGACTATGACATGGTCCCCTATTCTTATATCTTTACGGGCTATCTCGTCCTCGTTATGAAGCGTGGCGTTCTTGACCGTGACCCCTCCCAGCCTGACCGCTTTCAGATGGGCAACGGGAGTAAGCGCGCCTGTACGGCCGACCTGTACGGATATTGATTCTATTGTCGTTTCTTTTTGCTGCGGAGGGAATTTATAGGCGACCGCCCACCTTGGGCTTTTCATCGTTGTTCCAAGTTTCTTCTGCGACTCAAGATCGTTGACTTTTACTACAATACCGTCTATCTCATAATCCAGCTTCTCGCGTTTCTCCTCGAATTCATCGCAGAACTTGATAACTTGTTCTATTCCTTTACATACTTTCACATTAGGATTGATCCTGAACCCATATATTTTCAATGTTTCCAGTATATCCAATTGGGATTTAGGATTTAGAATTTCGGATCTATTCAATACTGCTCCATAACAGAACATGCTGAGGGGCCTCTTTGCCGTGACTTTGGGATCAAGCTGTCTTAAGGAGCCCGCGGCCGCGTTCCTGGGGTTTGCAAAAACAGGCTCTCCGTCTTTTTCTCTCTCCTCATTCAGCTTATAAAATTCCTTTAGCGGCAGATAAACCTCCCCTCTCACTTCAATTGATATGTTTTCATCCAGCCTCAGAGGGATTGCTTTAATTGTGCGGAGGTTTTCGGTGATATCCTCGCCATGCATCCCGTCACCGCGCGTGGCGCCTTTCACAAAAACGCCTTTTTCATAGATAAGAGAAACAGCAAGTCCGTCAATTTTGAGCTCGCACACATACTCTACTTGACCTGTATGATCCAGCCCTTTGCGGGCCCTTTCATCAAAATCGGACAGCTCCTCCTTATTGAGAGCATTGTCCAGACTGAGCAAAGGGATCTTGTGATTTACTGTTTCAAATTTGCTGAGCGGTGATCCTCCCACCCTTTGTGTCGGTGAATCCTGGGAGATCAGAGAAGGGTTCTGCTTTTCAAGTTCGATCAATTCCCTCATAAGCAGATCATAATCGCGGTCGCTTATCTTAGGATTGTCAAGGACGTAATAAAGCCGGTCGTGCCTTTGGATCTGACGCCTCAGGTTCTCTATGCGTTTTTTTGCCTCGTCATCCTTCATACGTCATCCTTTGAACAATATCTTATCCAGCTGCCCACTATTATACAACGCCTCTATATCCTCAAGCGTGTGGCTGTCCTCGATGCAAAAACTTCCGCTCTTTGTCCTTGTTAATTCCGCCTCATAGGCGCCGGTCCCCATTTTTTTACCTATATCCTCGCAGAGCGTCCGTATATAGGTGCCTTTGGAGCATGAGACCCTTATCCTGGCACGCGGGTTTTTGCCGTCGTCCTCAAATGAAAGCAGTTCTATAGAGTGTATGCTTATCTTTCTCGCTGGCCGGTCGACGGTGATCCCCCGTCTTGCCAGGTCATAAAGCCTTTGTCCTTTGTGATGGAGCGCGGACACCATGGGCGGCACCTGTTCTATTTCGCCTACAAATCCCTTTAATACCTCTTCCAGTTCGCTTCGGTCCACTCTGACAGCGTTCTTTTGGGTCACGGCACCGTCACTGTCCCCCGAATCGGTGGTTATGCCGAAGATCATCAGGGCTTCATATTCTTTTTCCGAGGCCATGAAAAGCCCCGCTTTTTTGCATTCTTTTCCCAGACAGACCACCAGCACACCGGTAGCGGACGGATCAAGTGTCCCCGCGTGTCCGGCTTTTTTGGCTTTGATCAGTTTTTTCACCCTGTCGACGGCTTTAAAAGAAGAGATGCCTTTGGGTTTGTTGAGGATTATAACTGCGTCCATTTATCCTGTATGGTCTTGACCAGCCTGTCTTTGGCGCTGTCCAGCGGCCCCTCCATCACTATTCCCGATGCCCTCTGGTGGCCTCCCCCTCCCAGCTCCTTGGCTATGGTCTGGACATTCCTTTGTTTTGATCTGAGGTTTATCTTTATCTTTCCGTCGGGCATTTCCTTTAAGAAAGCGGCCACGTCAACGCCCTTGAGCGCCCTTATATTATCGGCAATGGAGCTCATTTCCTCGTCGATGGCTCCAGCGCTGTCGATCTCACGCCTGGTAAGCCAGGTGTAAGCCGCCTGCCCGTCCATCAGCATTTCCACCTTTTCAAGGGCTTTTCCGAGTATCCTGACCTCGGGCCTGGTCTTGGATTCATATATTTCTATCGATATCTCATGAGGATCGGCACCCGCGTCCACGAGCTCGGCCGCTATCTTGAACACCCTGGAGGTGGTATTTGAATACCTGAAATTCCTGGTGTCGGTCACTATGGCGGTAAAGATCGAGGTGGCGATGTCCTTGTCGGCCGCGAACTTCATCTTTTTCATAAGGTCATATATCAGCTCCCCGGTAGATGACCTTTCTTTGACAAAATTGATATCCCCGAACTTTGTATTGTCGCTGTGATGGTCGATGTTCACCACGATACCGCAGAGTTTTTCCAGCTCTTCAAAGCCGGGTATCCTTTTTGAATCGGCGCAATCAAGGGCTATCAGCACGTCGTACCTGCTGGCTTTGTCGATCTGAGATCTTATCGAACCGCTGTATTTCAGGAACCTGTAAACGTCCGGAACTTTGTTGGAACAGTAGAGGTCGAATTTCTTTCCGGCTTTTTCTAGCATCCGGCATATCGCGCTTGCGGAACCGATAGTATCCCCGTCCGGGTCCACATGCATGCAGACCAGGAAAGAGCCGCCCTCACTTAGTGTTTTTACTATTTTTTCCATTGTTCTTTCTCATAAGGTTCCAAAGCCGGCTGGCCTTTTCAAGTGATTCGTCGTACACGAACCTGAGCTTTGGCACCAGCCTTAAAGACAGCTTATCCCCGAGAATGCCTTTTATAAAGCCGGTCGCTCTCTCGAGGGCTTCCATCGAGGACCTCTTCTGCTCTTCCTCTCCGAGAACACTGACATATACCGTGGCATTCTCAAGGTCGGGAGAAACGGATACTTTTGTGATGGTGACAAACCCCAGGCCCGGATCGTCCAGGTCCTTGGCAAGGATGCCGCTGACTATGATCTTTATCTGTTCGGCTACGCGTTCAGGCCTTGACATTCTTTCTCTTGACCCGCATTTCGTATTGTTCTATTATGTCTTCCACGCGGAGACCGTCGAAGTTGGCTATTGTTATTCCGCACTCAAGCCCGGCGGCCACCTCTTTTACGTCGTCCTTGAACCTTTTTAGGGTGGATATAGCTCCTTCGGCCGTTCTTTCCCCGTTCCTTATGACCCTTGCTTTTGAGCCCCTTACTACCTTCCCGTCAGAGACGATGCATCCGGCTATAGTGCCGACCTTGGAGTATTTGAAAAGCTGTCTGACCTGAGCATGAGCTGTCACGACCTCCTCGTATTCGGGCTCGAGCATGCCTTCCAGCGCCATCTTTATATCGTCTATGGCCTCATATATTATGGAATACATCCTTACATCCACGCCTTCGCTCTCGGCCAGCGCTTTGGTATCCCCTTCAAAGTCCACGTTGAACCCTACTATTATGGCCTCCGAAGCTTTTGAGAGCATTATGTCGCCCTGGGTTATGTTGCCGGTGCTGTTCCTTATTATGTTGGTCTTCATATTTCCGGCGGACAGCTCTTCGAGAGACTTGACCAGCGCTTCCTGCGAACCGTGGACGTCGGCCTTTATTATCAGATTAAGTCCCTTTATCTCGTCGCCTGACTTAACTTTCTGGGAGAAATCTTCAAGAGAGACCACTTTGCCGCGCATCTTGCTCTGGTCAATGCTCTGGCCATTTTTTTCGGCGATCGCTCTAGCTTCTTTTTCGCTGGCGACCACTTTAAAGATATCTCCGGCCTGCGGCACGGAAGATATACCCAGTATCTTTATCGGAGACGCCGGGCCTGCTTTTGACACTCTTTTGCCCTTGTCGTTCATGAGAGCCCTTATTTTGCCGCTGGTCGCGCCGGAATAGAAGGCATCGCCCACTCTCAGGGTGCCTTCCTGCACGATCACGGTGGCCACAGGCCCCATGAACTTGTCCATATATGATTCGATTATGACCCCTGCGGCCGGGCAGGACGGGTTGGCCTTAAGTTCCTGCATGTCTGCCACAAGAAGTATCATTTCAAGCAGTGCTTCTATGCCCGTGCCTTTGAGCGCCGAAACCCCGACGGTGACCGTACTGCCGCCCCATTCTTCGGGCGTCAGATCAAATTCCGACAGCTGCTGCTTGACCCTGTCCGGAGAAGCGGACGGCTTATCTATCTTGTTGATAGCTACTATTATCGGCACTTTTGAGGCTTTTGCGTGGTCTATGGCCTCTTTGGTCTGAGGCATTATTCCGTCATCCGCGGCCACGACCAGCACCACTATATCCGTTACATTGGCGCCTCTGGCCCGCAGCGCCGTGAAGGCCTCGTGTCCCGGAGTATCAAGAAAAGTTATCTGCCTTGAATTTATCTCTACCTGATACGCTCCTATATGCTGGGTTATCCCTCCGGATTCGGTATCTATGACATTTGTTTTTCTGATGGCATCCAGCAGCTTGGTCTTGCCGTGGTCAACGTGTCCCATTACGGTGACTATCGGGGGGCGTGCCGCCAGCTTTGACTGGTCCACGGTCCCGCAGGCGTCTATCTTCTCTGACGCTTTTTCCTCGAATACCAGGTCTATGCCGAATTTTGGCGCGGCTTTCGCGGCTATCTCAAAAGTTATCCTCTGGTTTATAGTGGCAAGGATCCCTTCCATCAGCAGCTGTTTGATGAGGTCAGCAGGTTTAACGCCCAGATGCGCGGACAGGTCCTTTACGGTTATTTCTTTTTCGCTTAGGTTCATGGACTTGTTAGCCGGTGCCGGAGCGGGCTTCGGCTGCGGAGCAGGCTCTTCGGCAATTATTTCGGCCGGCGCCTCTTTAGGCTGCGGCGGCGTTTCTTTTTCGGCCTGCTTTTCTTTTGGGGCGGGCTGTGCTTGAGAAGCTTTTTTACCGCCTGACGCGATAAGCTCTGTCACAAGCTTTGCGGACTCTTCTTCTATCGAGGAGGCTTTTGTCTTGGCCGGAATGCCCAGCTCCTTGAGAATTGCCAGGAGTTCCTTTGGTTCTTTGTTAAGGTCTTTTGCTAGGACCTCAACCTTTATCTTCTTGGGTGCTGTTTTCTTTTTTACCGGCATCTTGTTCCTCTCCGCCTTTTTTATCGGCGCCTTCAGCGTCCTGCTGTTTCTCAGCATCGCTCTTTATGTCGATCTTCCATCCGGTAAGTTTGGAAGCGAGCCTGACGTTCTGCCCTTCTTTGCCTATGGCCAGGGACAACTGGCCGTCCGGAACTACGACCCTGGCGGACATGGCGTCCTTATCAAGTTCTATTTTAACAGGTTTTGCCGGACTGAGAGCGTTGGCGATGAATGCCTTCGGGTCGGTCTTCCATTCTATTATATCGATGCGTTCGCTTCCCATCTCGCGCACGATGTTCTGTATGCGGGCACCCATGTGCCCGACGCATGTACCGACAACGCTTACATTCGGGTCCTTTGATTCT
Source organism: uncultured bacterium (assembly GCA_964603025.1). Lineage (GTDB taxonomy): Bacteria > Margulisbacteria > WOR-1 > JAKLHX01 > JAKLHX01 > CALFCX01. Next base: position 6,265 of record CAZRTO010000005.1, read on the forward strand.
ATGGCTATCTTTGTCCTCCGGCCGGCTTCTCTGACAACGTTCTTTATCTCCAAGGTGCCGTCGGCTATTTCGGGTATTTCAAGTTCAAAAAGCTTCTTCACAAGACCGGGATTGGTCCTTGATATTATGATCTGGGGCCCTTTTGAGGTCCTGGAGACTTCGGATACGTACACTTTTATCCTGTCCTTGGGCCTGAGCGGTTCGGAAGGCTCCACCTCGGAAAAAGGAAGCAGCGTCTCTACCCTTCCCAGGTTCACAAGATATCCGTTGTATTCTTTCTGCTGAACTATACCGGTAACTATCTCTCCCTGTTTTTTGGTGAATTCGTCGAAAGACAGTTCCTTTTCAGCTTCCCTTATACGCTGCATTATGACCTGTTTTGCCGTCTGGGCTGCCAGGCGCCCGAAATCCTTAGGGGTAACGTCTATGGTGACCTGTCCGCCGATCTCGGCCGTTTTGTCGATCTTTTTGGCTTCCTGAAGGTCTATTTCCGCCTCGGGATCAGCTACCTCTTCCAGCACGTTCTTGACGGCAAAAACCTTTACATTACCTTCGTCGTCTATCTTTACGCTCAGGTTTTCCCCGGTACCCGATATCTTTTTGCGGGTGGCCGACAACAAAGCGGCCTCGACCGCGGATACCAGCATTTCCTTGGGTATTCCGCGCTCATTCTGTATGACCGTGAGCATCGTTTTAAAACCTTCTATCTTCATATCAAAATCCCCTTTAATAAAACAAAAAGTGGGCAAGATCCCACTGTTTTTAGCGGCCTGATTCAGATGTTTTTATGATATCACACGCAAAAGGCTGTGGCAAGAGGGGATAAAAACCGGTAGGGACAATTCATGAATTGTCCCTACGGTTTATCGACTAAATAATACAGGGGCTTTCTACATCATATCCCCGTATCCGCCGCCCATGCCTCCCGGCATTGCGGGGGCCGGTTTTTCCTTTTCCGGCTTTTCCGCGATCAGGGCCTCCGTGGTCAGCAGCATGCTTGAGATGCTAGCTGCGTTCTGGAGCGCGGACCTGGTCACTTTGAGCGGATCAACTATTCCCGCCTTTATCATATCCGTATATTCAAAGGTCTGGGCGTTGAACCCGAAACTGGAATCCTTGCTGTTCTTTATCTTTTCGATGACAACGGAACCTTCCCAGCCGGCGTTGTCCGCTATCTGCTTAAGCGGCTCTTCAAGAGCTTTTCTCACGATCGAAACGCCTATCTTTTCGTCGCCTTCGGATTTTTCCTCAAGCTTAACAACGTCATCGATGGCGTGTATGAGGGCTGAGCCGCCTCCGGCTATGATCCCCTCCTCGACAGCCGCCCTTGTGGCGGAAAGAGCGTCCTCGATCCTGTGCTTTTTCTCCTTGAGCTCGGTCTCGGTCGCGGCACCGGCTTTTACCACTGCCACACCGCCAGAAAGCTTGGCCAGCCTTTCCTGGAGCTTCTCCTTGTCGTAGGAAGAATCGCTGAGCTCGATCTCTTTCTTTATCTGCGAGATCCTGTCCTTGACAGCCGCTTTTTTGCTGCCGTCCTCGGTTATTATCGTGGTCTTTTCTTTTTCCACGATGATCTTCTTGGCCTTGCCCAAAAGATTCTCTTCCACTTTCTCAAGGGTGGCTCCGGTATCTTCGGAGATGACCGTTGCTCCCGTGAGGATGGCTATGTCCTCGAGCATGGCTTTACGCCTGTCGCCAAAACCCGGGGCTTTTACAGCGACACAGTTGATCGTACCCCTGAGCTTGTTGACCACTATGGTCGCAAGGGCTTCGCCCTCTATGTCATCGGCTATTATCAGCAGGGGCTTGCCGGCCTGAACGACCTTTTCGAGCGTCGGCAGAAGGTCTTTTATGGCGCTGATCTTTTTGTCGGTGATCAGCATATAGGCGTCCTCGAGCACGGCCTCCATGCGTTCCCTGTCCGTTATAAGGTAGGGGGACGCGTACCCTTTGTCGAACTGCATCCCTTCCACCACTTCAAGAGTTGTGTCAATGCCTTTGCTCTCTTCAACCGTTATCACTCCGTCCTTGCCCACCTTTTCCATGGCATCGGCTATCAGGTTGCCTATTTCGGAGTCGTTGTTCGCGGATATCGAGGCCACCTGGGCTATCGCTTCCTTGGTCTCCACCTTTTTGCTCTCTTTTTTGAGCTTTGCTACCGTGGCTTTAACGGCTTTTTCTATGCCTCTTTTTATCGCCATGGGGTTGGCCCCGGACACTACGTTCTTGAGACCGGCCTTAAAAATGGCCTGTCCAAGCACCGTTGCGGTAGTCGTTCCGTCGCCTGCTATGTCATTGGTCTTGCTGGCAACCTCTTTAAGGAGCTGCGCTCCCATATTCTCGAACGGATCTTCCAGATCTATCTCTTTTGCGATGGTCACGCCGTCATTGGTTATCGTTGGCGATCCCCATTTCTTCTCCAGCACAACGTTCCTGCCGCGCGGGCCCAATGTGGCTTTTACCGCGTTGGCTACTTTGTTGACGCCGCGCTCCAGCGCTCTCCATGCCTCATCGCTGAAAACTATCTCTTTTGCACCCATTAAAACTCACTCCCCTTTCTTTTTGTCAGTTCTTCACTGCGAGTATATCCCTCTCCTGAAGGATGATGTATTCCTCGCCGTCCAGTTTAACTTCGGTCCCGCCGTACTTGGCGTATATAACCTTGTCGCCGACCTTCACCTCAAGGGCTACTCTTTGTCCGTTGTCCAGCACCCTCCCGGTACCGACCGCGATCACGGTGCCCATCTGGGGCTTTTCCTTGGCGGTATCCGGCAATACTATGCCGCTTTGGGTCTTCTCCTCCGAAGGCTCCTGTTTTACTACCACCCTGTCCCCCAGCGGTCTCAAATTCTTCGACATTCTTCTTCGACCTCCTTTCGCTCCGTTTTTTTCTCAGCCTGAAATCAAGTATAACAACGGCTTAGCACTCTGTCAAGGGGAGTGCTAAGACAAGATAACGGATGAAGGATGATGAATGACGGATGACGTAAAAAGATATTGTAGGTTTTTCTATCACGTCATCACTTCATCCTTCATCCTTCATCCGTCATTCGTTATTCGTCATCCCTTCTACTCTGTCGTGTTATAATTTCCACATGAAAAACCTCATCGCAGGCATTGACCTCGGCGGAACAAAGATCTCTTCCGCTGTCATGGACACAAAAGGCAGGATACTGGCAATAGATACCATCCCCACCATGGCTGAGCTCGGGGTTGCCCGCATCACCGACAGGATAGCCCTTTCATTGAGAAATGCCTGCAAAAAGGCCGGCATAGCGATATCCGCCGTAAAATGCGTCGGGATCGGCGCTCCGGGACCGGTGGACCCAAAGTCAGGCTACGTCAATAATCCTCCCAATCTAAAAGGCTGGAAAAAGGTCGACTTAAAAGGAATAATGGCAAGGAAGACCGGAAAAAAAGTGGTAATTGAGAACGATGCCAATTGCGCTGCCATGGCTGAACTTTCCTTCGGGGCCGGAAAGGCATTCTCATCATTTATATATGTGACCATAAGCACCGGAATAGGCGGCGGCATAGTTATAGACAAAAAACTTTATACCGGATATTCGGGTTCGGCTGGAGAGATAGGCCATATGACGATCGACATGAACGGCCCTAAATGCCCGTGCGGAAGGCGCGGACATCTTGAAGGCCTGGCGGCCGGCCCGGCCCTTGCCAAAAGGTCCGGAATGACGCCGGAACAACTGGGAAAGATGGCGGCAAAGGGGAACAGAGCAGCAAAAGCACACATTGCCTACAACGGGCACCTCATAGGCCTTGGGCTGGCCAATCTGGTAAACATACTCAATCCCGAGGCCATTATTATAGGCGGCGGTCTGTCCAATCTGGGCAGCACGCTGCTTGAAGAGGTAAAAAGAACGGTCAAGGCCAATGCTCTCGCTTCAGTCAAGATAGTGCGCGCGCGCCTCAAAAAGGACGTGGGCGTGATCGGAGCTGCCTCTTTATGCCTATAGCTATAATAGACTACGGCGCCGGCAATCTTCGCAGCGTGCAAAAAGCTCTCGAAAAACTGGGATTCTCTTCCGTTGTGACAAAAGACGAGAATGTCCTGTCTTCTTCGGGAGGCGTCATTTTGCCCGGTGTCGGAGCTTTTGACAGCGCGCTGCGCATGCTAAGAAAGAACAAGCTTGATATCAGCCTGATGTCCCAGATAAAGGAAGGCAAACCTTTTCTCGGGCTATGTCTCGGGATGCAGATCCTCTTCGAAAAAAGCGAGGAGGGCACACAACCCGGACTGGGAATATTGAAAGGCAGCGTCAAAAGGTTCCCCGCGCCGGGCGCCGGCGCTTGCAAGGTCCCTCATATGGGCTGGAACAATCTTTCGATAGTCCGGGACGACTCCCCTATCATGAAGAACATCCCCCAGAACGCCAAGGTCTATTTTGTGCATTCCTACTACTGCGATCCGCTGGAAAGGTCCGACGTGCTGACCGAGACAGAGCACGGTGTCAGGTTCGCCTCATCGGTCTCCAGGAACAACCTGTTCGCCCTCCAGTTCCATCCGGAAAAGAGCGGGGACATAGGCCTTGAGATACTTAAGAACTTCGGGAGGTTGTGCAAATGAGCTTTGAGGTGATCCCGGCGGTAGACATACTGGACGGCAAATGCGTACGACTTGAAAAGGGCGATTATTCCAAGGTCACCGTATATTCGGACGATCCCGTCTCCATGGCAAAAAAATGGCGTGACAAGGGATACTGCCGCATCCACGTGGTCGACCTGGACGGCGCGCGGGACGGCGTACCCAGTAACATAAAGCTCATAAAAAGCATAGCTTCCTCCGTTCAGGTCCCTGTTCAGGTCGGCGGAGGGATAAGGGCCCTGGATACCATAAAAGAGCTGTTCGATGCGGGCGTTGACAGGGTCATCCTGGGTACCGTAGCTTTTGAAAACCTGAGTTTCATCAGAACCATTGCTGAACTGTTCTCGGAAAAAATAGCCGTGAGCATAGACGCAAAAAAAGACATCGTCCTTACCAAGGGCTGGCTCGAATCAACCTCATTAAAAGCCGTTGACGCGGCCCGGAGGTTGACAGCCATGGGGATCAAGAGGTTCGTATATACGGATGTTTCGCGCGACGGAATGATGAGCGGCCCTAATTTTGCCGGCATAAAGAAATTTTCCGGGGCGGTCGATGCCTCCGTGATAGCTTCCGGCGGGGTCACAACGCAAAAAGACATTGACAAACTCTCTACTTTGGGAAAGAATGTCGAAGGGTGCATCGTGGGCAAAGCGTTGTATGAAGGGGAAATGACAGGACTATCTTAATAACTGGCACACAAAATCGGTTAAGTCCTGCGGTTTACTTGCTATCTTTTTTATTCTATATAAGGCAAGCTCCTGATTTTGCCTATATCTGCTTACATGTCTATTTATTGAAACAAGCCAGCAGTATTTAAACAAAGCGTCCATCTGGTCTTGTCCCAATCCTATATCCTGGTTATATATGGAGATCATATCCTTTATGAAGCCAACAAAAGAATCCGCGTCCAATTGCTTGATTTTACCGATTCTTTCCAGGGCCAATAGATATGAAACTATAAAGTGAAATAGATCCTCAAAAGGGAACCCGCATTTGGAAAAATCTTCGTAATCAGTAAGGCCAATTATCTCATGACGTTCCGAAACGAGCACATTGCTAATAAAGAAATCCCCGTGTTTAACGCATTTCCATATTGGGCCAACATCTTTAATAGTGAAATATTCCATGATGTTTCCGAATATTGCCCCGAATTTCAACTGAAATTTCGACAGCTCTTCTTTGTATTTCTGCATGAACATACTGTCTTGTGCGATCGTCTCTTTCGCAAGACCAGCAAGCAGCATGCTTGCAGATGCAAAGTGACTCATGATTTGTTCCGGTGTTGCAGAATGTATAAGATCGCTTATACGGATCCCGCTCAAAAACGACTCCATGAGAATTGCTTTGTCCCCTATTCTGCCAAAGTAGACCGGCTCAGGGACATAATCAGATAATGAAACCAACTTATTCGCATATTTCAGAGAGATATATTCCTTGCATAGCATCCTTTTGACATCATGCAAAAACGGCGCATTTTGCGTTTTTAGGATCATAAAGGGGGATCCGCTCATGGTCACTCTATATAAGTTTGGGGAAAGCTCTGTTTTTCGCGAGGAAAATGAAGCGACAGAAGACACTGCAAGGGACCGGCGGTCAAAGTTCTTATATTTGCGCTCTATTACTTGGCAGATCTGGTCTAATATATTTGGTTCCAACACAAAATGCCTTTTTGCATAAATTTTGTTATATAATATCACACAGAATGCATCCAGAAAGTATTTTAGCCTGTCCAAAATGCTGCGCGTCATTGCATATTGGATCCGGATCATATGTATGCACGGGTTGCTGCCAACAATACCAACGTCATAAAAGCATAGCAATGCTGGGGTGTTCCGGATCTTATTGGGATATAATCCCAAAAGACATTATGAGCATTTTTTTAGCTGAAGCTGAAAACAAAGGCTGGAAAAAAGCGATAACAGAGTCTTCTGAGCCGAAGATACGAGAATTGTATCTATGGACCGACAACCCTTCAAGATCTGATATTAGTTATTATCTTCCTCTAGAAGAAGGAAGTTCAGTATTGGACTTAGGATCCGGATGGGGGTCTTATACTTTTCCTTTAAGCAGAAGAGTAAAAACTATAGTAGCCGCCGACAGCTGTCTTGAATCTCTAAAATTCATAGATTTAAGAGCTCGGCAGGAAAATATAACAAATATCCTTCCCGTTCACATGGATCCCATGGATTACGGCAGGATACCTTTCAATGACAATGTCTTTGATGCTGTCATAATGAACGGCGTACTTGAATGGGTAGGCTCCTACTCAAAAAAAGGCAACCCCAGGAAAATGCAGCAAAAGTGCCTTAGCGAAGCGTCCAGAGTCCTTAAGCGAGGCGGCAAACTGGTTATTGGAATGGAAAACAGGTTTGGCTTTAAATACGTCCTCGGTGCTCCTGACGACCATCTCATTTATTATTCGCATGACAAAAAGATTTCCTATACGACTATCTTGCCAAGAGTGATAGCAAACATTATCACAAAAATGCGGCTTGGAGTAAGCTACAGAACATATACTCACTCAATGAACGGCCACATTAAGATGCTGAGAAGTTCCGGATTCGACAAGATCGAGTTTTATTACCCTGAAGACGGATACAGAGCTGTAAATACTCGTATAATCCCTATACCGAGCCTCTCTGCTGAAAGAGCTATGATGAAAAGATACGGAAATAATCTTCTGTTCAGATTTTTAGCGGCTATCATGGGCAAACATTATTTCTGCGACTCGTTTTTCATAATCGGGGAGAGAACATCATGATCCCGCAAATAAAAAAAGAAATAATGCAAATGTCCATTCTTGAAGCAAGAGAATACAGCGATGTAATATTTGAGAAATACGCCTCAAGGTCCATAAGAGCTCAGGAATTGGAAATAGTCACACTGAAAGCGACTTTCGTTAAAAACACTTCGGAAATAAAGAGCCTGATGATCAAATTTCCCAGGATATTCAAGAACATGGCCGCATTAAAAACGCTCCAAAATGAGCATAAAAATCTCAATTCCATCAACAAGCTGCTGCATGGAACGGAATTAGCCGACTGCGCTCCCAAGCCGATCTTTTTCAAGACAATAAACTCTTGTCCTGTACTGGCCACAGAATTCATGGATGGAACCCTATTATCCGAACTCCTTTTTTCAAGGGATGTCTATAATCAATTTTTGGTCTATTCGTCGAAGACAGTCCCGTGGCTACAGCGTCTCAAAAAGCTTCCTTGTCAAACAGGAGAGCCTATTCCTCTCACAGATCACCTCAACTTCCTGGCCGATTTTCACATATCCAAATTCCCTGATTTTTCAATACCAAATGCGATAAAAATGGAGCGGCTCAAGGAGTTGTTTAAAATGCTTCCTTCAATGAAGGCCGTATGTCAGCATAATGATTTTCATGCGGACAATTTGTTCCTTTCTAAGGATGGGCGACTTCTTTTGATCGATTGGGAGGATTTCTCGTGTAACAGCATCCCTTCGTTTGACGCCATCCATTTTGTGGCTACTTTTATTGATGCCCTTTTTCTTGTCTTGAAGAGCAGCGGCAGGCTCTCTGCGATAAGTCAGATAAATTCAGATGAAAATTGGATGAGGAGCTTTCAGGATTACTTTGATCTATGCATGGATCTTCTGGATATCCCACAGGAACTAAAAAGCATTATTATACCGATCTATTTGCTCCAATCGGTATATCTTGCCAGCGATGAAAGAAAACAATCTTCAAAATCGATCTCCAAACTAAATTTTCTGCTTAGCACATTTCCCCAATCAATTGCAGACCTCGCCGAATCTATAGAGCTCTATAACTTGCTAGATACCACCAATGAAACTCTACAAAAGGGCCGGATTATCGATAAGATCACAAATAGACTATCCTCTGCCAGCATTCTTAAGCAACTCCAGTTTTGACAATATCTCTCTGATCTTTTCATCGTCCCATGATTCCAGCATTTTTTTGAAATAGGTTTCGGCCATTGAATAATCACCCAATATAAGGTAGGAATTAGCAAGATTTTGGTGCCGCTTTACATTCCACAAAAAATCAGCTTCTCCAAGAACAGGATGATCCTTCTTTTCCATCTTTGTTACAGGAATAAGGGCATTGATCGCTTTGGCATGATCCCCCATCGCCATATATGATGAGGATTTGGTTATGTATGGCTCGATATATGTTGGATCTATAGAGATCGCCGAATCGGCATCCAAGATCGCGTCCTCGTATTCCTTGCGATCCTCATGTATCCTGCTTTTTTTCACAAAAACCGCATGCCTCAAAAGTCTCTTTGCTTCTGCATCAGCAGAAGTCATCTCAAGTATTTTGCCATACAACTCCTCGGCTTCCCCCTTGCTCCCTATCGATGATAATAATCCGGCTATGATAAAAGCAATATAAGGATCTTTGTGCTGATTAAAAAGCCCGTAAAATTCATTGATGCGTTCCATTGCCTTTTTGGTTTGTTTTTCTTTCGGCAGGTGCATGCCCCAATGATATATCTGAAATTTGGGGAAATATTCTTTTTTTGTCTCTCCAGAGGCCCGGGCAAGCTGCTCGTTGACTGGCCTGATAAAAGTTATGCCGGCATTGTTTCGGAATATTTTATCGCGTTTATAGCTGGTATACTTCTCTTTAGTGCCGTACTTGCATTCGTTAATAGTTACAAAAATAATATCCGCAGAACTGTTGCTCAGATGCTTTTTTAAATCCTCGAAATCTCTTTTATCTATATACTCATCCGCATCCAGCCACAATATCCATCTCGCATCCGATCTGGATATTGAATAATTTCGGGCAGCGGAAAAATCACTGCACCATTTAAAATCATAAACATGGGCCCCCTTACCGAGGCAATATTCCTTTGTGCCATCAGTGGATCCTGTATCCACTATAATGACCTTGTCCGCGCACGCGACATTGTTCTCAAGGGTTAACCTGAGATTATCCTCTTCATTTTTTACGATCATGCATATATCCACGCTTGTCTGTTCTATCATTGATGGGTATTATATTAGCATAAAGCATAATCGACAGAAAGGTCCGGGGATACAGCTCGTCAGGATGCTGAAACCAGAGAGTCAATATTTGAATGTTGCCCCCTCAGCATATCCAGTACTGCACCAAGCTTCTCGCCGACCTCATTTCGCTCCACCAAGGAAAGAAGCTTATAAGTATCTTTGCTGGAGTTGGCCAACTCTTTCGCTATGTCAGCAGCATCTTTATCCTCAATTGCCCTCAGGATCTCCGCCACCACCAAAGGATCAAAATTCGATATGAAAGCCGCAACCTGCGATGGGTTCATCCTATTGTCGATTATCGACTCCAAAGCTTTTTCTGCTGTATCATAGGTTTCATTGCCTAGGATATTGCCTGGATCAGCCATCTCAATGCTAAGACTATACATCGGCCCGGCCACCATGTCGCCAAAGCGCTTCTTTCCGTTTTGTCTTTCCTGTTCTTTCGAAAAAGCATCTCTCATTTTCTTTATCTTAGATCTTAAAGCCGAAGAAGTGCTTAGCATGATAGCCTCATCCATAAGCGACAGGTATTTTTGATATGCCATCTTGTCGTTTTTGCGTCTTGCAATTGACAGAATAGATGAGAACACCTTCTCAGCAATAAACGGATTAGATGTTATTTCAACCGCTATTTGCTTGTATGCGCTCTCGCTTTCCCTCAATCGCGAGATGCACTTCTCCGCCAATAGCAGGATCTTTGTATTAAGGTCCGCCTCTTCCATATTTGTTACTGCCGCATTGATATGCATAACGATCGTTTTCTTGCTAGTAACAGAAACATGAGATCTGGAGAGCATGCTATTTAAGGATTTTAACGCGTTAATGATATATTCCGAATCGACCCTGTTCTTGTCACCCCCCGGAACAGGTTTGATATCGCTCGAATAACCGGTCCGGGCTTTGAGTTTGTTCATGAAACCTTTAAAGAGTTTTTCTGTCTCCATAAACACTGCTTCCAATCCATCTCTCCCGTTTACAGACATATCAAGTGCTTTTGCAGTTTGACTCCTAATTTTAACAGCAAGCTCAATCAGGTCCTGGTCTTTGCTGACATCAGCTGCCGGATACGGATCCGATGATACAAATATGTCTTTTGATGTTTTACAATTAGCGCTGATTCTCTGTATGTCGCTGCTTATCATGTTGATATTGTGGAGTGCAGACCTTTTCTGCTCGTCGGCTGCAGGCATGCGGTTAATTTGATCTTCAACCTTCACCAATATCTCATTAATGCCACTAAACGCTTCGTTTACAACCGGCGATAGGCGTCGATCTCTGCCAGGCATCTCGGACAACACTTTGACAATGCGCTTAAGGTCTTCTAGAGACATACTGCCATCCGATTCAACAGATCCAGGAATATCCCTTATCGCCTTTTCTTTCACGGTATGCGGCTGCGCATCAAACACATCCAACTTGAAAGTGCCATTCTTGACCGCATCCTTTATAGACAGCACAGAGGATGATATTGCATTTTCTGAACACTCATTGTCTGGCAAGGATCCTCCTTGTTCCAGTTTAGACATTATTAAATCAAGCTTAGCCAAAGCATCAATCCGCACCTCGTTCGGGATATCGGCATTTTTTACAGATTTTATGGACGCATTCGTCAATTTTATGGCTTTGTCTTTGGCTGCTGCTAAAGACCTAAAAACCTTGCTGTTCTCATCCCTATTGCCAATCCCATTATAGACATCCGCAAGATGTTCCAAGGATTTGGCGGTCAAGCGACTATCCGCGTTTGCCATACTTGCCATCATATCTATCACTTTGTTGGCAATGTTGCGTTTCGACAAAACATTCGACACTATGTCTTCCAAGTTTTCCATGTTAATTACAGAATCAACTATCCTTTGAGCATAGGCCTTTGCATGCATATTCTCTTTTGTTGAGATGAGATGAGCCAAAGCCTCTCCCATCTTATTTCCGACTATCTCTTTGACGCCAGGATTCAATCTGGACTTATCAATCGCTACCTCCGCCTCTTCCATCAGCTGAACAACATTTTCAATAGACGAAAAATCCATCTTGCCTATTTTATCGGACAGCGTAGTTATGGCCTGCACATTCCCGGAATTTGTGCATTTTAACAAATTGCAGAAAATGCGTTCAAGGGGCTTTTGCATGGAAGACAATGCCTTATCAGGCTCAAGAATATTTTTAGACAAGGATTCGGCGGACCTTGCTTTATTCTTAATCCCTATGACCAGAGAAATGATCTCCGCATTCTCATCGCTGATCTTCGAGATCCCCATCCTATTCATCTCTTCCATTATCACCAAAGACTCCTCCTTAGAAAAGATGCCATCAGATTGTATTTTTGAGTAATACGAGCTGGATCCTGAAGACCCGCCGGCTTTATCCTTGAATTCAGCAGGGGGTTGTGCTGATGCTATTTCAGTCATTCCGCCCATCCCGCCAGAGAAAACGGCATTATCCTGAGCACTTTCAATTTGAGCTTTCTTAATATGATTTTTTATATCCCCGGCATTATTCAATGCCGTTTGCTTCTTTTCTTCGCTTATAGGCATGCGGTTTATTTGATCTTCAACCTTTGCCAATATCTCGTTAATGCCGTCAAACGCTTCACTTACAACCGGCGACAGGCGCTGATCTCTATCGGCTATATTGGACAACACTTTGACAATGCGCTTAAGGTCTTCTAGAGACATACTGCCATCCGATTCAACAGATCCAGGAATATCCCTTATCGCCTTTTCTTTCACGGTATGCGGCTGCGCATCAAACACATCCAACTTGAAAGTGCCATTCTTGACCGCGGCCTTTATAGAAGAATCCGAAGATAACGATTTTTCGATTGACCCGACGATGACGTCTTCCGACAACAAGGAATGTATATCATTCAACCTGGAGTAGGCTTGCTGTTTTATTTGTTCTGGAACAGCCGATTTTTCGATTACGGCCGCAGCCTTATTGATGATCTGGCTGATCTCTGTCCTGGCTTCAGTTACTGCCTTAGAGACCCTGGGATTCACAAGGCTAGCCTCAACAATATTAAGTGTATCAGCCAGTTCTTTTATGTGTTCCGCCCTTGTTTTGCTTTCGCGGTCCATCAGGATCGTTATCATGTTTATGACTTTAGCTGCCGTATTAGGCTTTGATACTATTTGCTCAGCGATTTCCTTTGCGGATTCCCCCTTCAGCAACATCGCCAAGAGTTTTTGCGCCGAAATGAATGAATTGACATTGTTTTGAGTATTCTCAATATGTTCTCTGGCAAGAAGCATTTTTTCCGCTATTATTTTCTTTGTTTTAGCATCAATTCTTGACGTTGATATTAGATCATTTAATCCTGATACTACCCTCATGACCTGTTCGGTCTTGGAAAAATCAACGCTTTTGACATCTTCAGCCAGTGCTTTTAATGATTCCCTGCCCTGCCCTTCTAATTTACTATATATCTTGGCGAGCATCTGCTCTATCGGCTTTTTCAGAGATTCAAGTTCTCGAGCCGGATCTTGTGCTTTGCCTGAAGTTTGTTCCGCATTTCTAGACCTGTTCTTTATTCCTATGGCCATATTAAGCAACTCAAGATCTTCTTTTTTATTCTTGCTGACCGGAGCGTCTTTCATTTCCGCATCTATCTCAAGGATTTCGCTTTCAGAGAACATTTCTGGAACTGGAGTTAGATTTGACCTGTATGATGTTGAAATTCCGCTTGTTTCCTCTTTTTTCAATGGAGCTGCTGATGCGGCCGCGGCCTGAGCTCCCTGGGATCCGCCGCCGGCCCCACCTATCGGGGACGATTCCATGTTCTTTTCCCGTTCTTTTATTCTCTCTTCGGAAGATTTTATCTTGGCATTTTCAGTGTTATCAACCTTCAAAGCGATCTTCCCGTCATCCTTGACCATTGAAGACTCGTTTTCAGGATTAACTTTTGCTTGGGCATATTGGGACTCATGATGTTTGTTGTTAGCCGCTGCAGCTGCATGTCCGCTCGGCTCTTTAGATCTTGCCGGTTCTATATTTCTTAAACGGCTCGGCGTTTCCTTTGCGGGCTGCTCTGTTTGCATTGTTATCACAGGGGCTGTCTCTCTTGGAGACACTACCTGCGCGGCCGCCGGCACAGATGTCCTGGTCTCTGCCTCAACCGCGCTCACCGTTGCCTGTACGTTTTGCGGTTTGTTCTGCACCACATTAATTATCAGAGGCGTTTCCTTTGCGGGCTGCTCTGTTTGCATTGTTATCACAGGGGCTGTCTCTCTTGGAGACACTACCTGCGCGGCCGCCGGCACAGATGTCCTGGTCTCTGCCTCAACCGCGCTCACCGTTGCCTGTAGGTTTTGCGGTTTGTTTGTTGCAGATTCTGTTGCAGCGCTCTGTTTGGGCATAAATACTATAACGGGAGCAGAAGTGTTTGTCTCCGAGACTTCGGCGTGATTAAGGTCAACAGCGACTCCCATCGTTTTTGGAACAGCATCGGATATTTGGGATCCCGCTATTGCTGAACGAGATACTTCCGTCGGCACGAGATCTATTGTTCGGTTCACCATGTCCCTATTGGAAGCTTCAACAGCGGAAAGAGCGTTTAGCAGCTCTTTAAGATTATTTTCCGCGGACATATCTCGGCTTCTGGATGATACATTTTGCATTACACTGTTAATAACCGCTTTTGCCTCGAGATTTGCCACAAAATCTGATGATTTATCCCTTACCAAATTCAAAGTAGTCACCAAGGACAGCAATTTTTGGGAATCCATGGATTGCTCTGATTTTATTTCCGCATTAGCAATGTTTTTGATGCTTCTTAGCACGGATATGGCGGATCTTGGATCGCTCAAAACCACATTAGCTGCTGATTCAGGACGCGTCGCAGGAGATGACAGCATATCCATTATTTTTTCGGCCGTTTTTGATGCTGAGTCCTTGCTGATCACGTAATTCATCGTATTTATAGCTGAGTCCATGGACTTGGATATAGATTCAGCTATTTGCGGCGCCATCCCTTGTTTTGCGGCTGATTCCTTTATGGCGGACAGGACTATGATGATTTGTTCGGGTTTTGCTTTTGCCGATGATATATCCGAAATAAGCTTGTCATTTTCTTTTGCTTTCGAATTGTCCAATATCATTATTCTCGAGAGCTGCTTTAATGGGCTTGCCGTTTCTGACAATATAATCGGAAGGTCCTTTGGTCTTGACTCTGCCGATGATGCTATTATGGACATCTTTTCCTTTATTGCCGCCGATAATATAACGGCCGCCTGTTCTCTATTGCTTACGGGCTTCCCGGAATTGACGCTTTCAGTAAAGCTCAATGCTCTTATGAGTTCCTTTTCGTTCAATACGGACTTGATTTCCGAAGGCACCGCTTTGGCGGACATATTGGCGACTGAAGAGGCGTCAGTTGACGGAGTTTGAAAAGGCAATCCCTGGAAAAGCACCACATTCTTGGCTGTTTCAGAGCTTTGGCTCATAATAGCTGCATTTATCGCGGACACTATTTTTTGAAGTGTTTCGGTAGGGTTCTTCATTCCGGTCACCTGAGATATAAGAGCATCCCTGACCGCTGACACGTCACTTTGAAGCGTCTTTTCGCTGACAGCCATCAATTTTGCATATTCGGTGATTATGTCATTGAATTTGTCGGCAGTAACTGTGCTTTTGGCAACTACAAGCGACGCAAGGACTTCCGACGTTGGCATTTGGGATATTGAATAGGCTATCTCTGCCGGGGAATCTTTTCCGACTGACACAGCGATATCATGAGCATGTTCGAAAGTGACACGGGAATCCTTAAAATGGATATCCTCAGCCACCGTGGCTTTGCCGCTTAATATATTACGTATAATATCCCTGTGAGGATCTTTCCTGTGCGTCGGTTCTCCCAATATGGCCTTTGCCATTTTATTTGCCAGGTCCTCCGCCTCTTTTCCTATAGCAGGGTTGTTCACAAGATCCAGTATCATATGGGATATCTCGTGAGCTAATGTCATGCTTGCATTCGGATCGCCAGCCTTTATCCCGTCAATAACTCTTGGAGAGATGCAAATTGTGTTCGTGCTCGTCTCGACAAAGTTCGTAGCTTGAGTAGCCAGTTTATTAAATTGAGCAGCCAGCACCTTGGCCGCGTCATCGCTCTGTGCCATGCGCGCAAAAGGCATATGAGCGACAAGATCCTCAATATTAGATTTAAAGTAGACCTTGCCGTCTTCTATTCTGTCAACAAGGGTGCGCTGCCATGCAGGATCTTTTAACAAACTGGCTGCCTGAGGGTAAAGAGCTTCTATCTCTGCCATATCTACAGGAGCCACAGCCCCAGAAATTATCGTATAAGGAGCTTCATTCTTGGAGTATTCCTTAAGCAAATCAAATATTTTGACCATTGAAAATAAATCTTTGACGTCTCTCGAGCTTACTCCAGCATTGGAAGGAGAAATTCCTATAGATTCAAGTCTTTCAGCCATTTCTCTTATTCTCTGCTGCTCCTCTTTCATGGATGTCGCGGGTGATATATTATAACTAACAAGATATTTGCTTGAATCCTCAACACCGCCCAGAGTCACCTTGAACAATTCATTGGTTATAGAGCCGATAAACTGTCCTAGCCCGCCCTGTGCAGCGCCCATTAGAGCCGAAGTAAATGAGTTCTGTTCGACTTTTTCAAGTGCTTTTTGTATAGCATTGTTTATGGCGGAGTCGACAAGTGTTTTTACGGCGCCCACAAGGAAGTCTTTCGCGAAATCCTTTGGAAGATCGTATCCTTTCATCAAATTGACACCCTGGGCAAGACCGTTGCTTACCAGATATACCGCCAGGTCCTGCATTATCTTGTTTTTGATCTTCATCTGCGCAACAATAAAATCCACAGCTCCCTTTTTGAGAGAGTCGGTAAAATTCTGCATCGCTTGCTCGGCTATGGCTTCATATGTATAGTCAGCTGGATTCCCATATATCCCGCCATTAGCTATCGCGGCTTGCAGCATAAGATCGGTCTGTGATTGGATAAGAAATCCAAGAGCATTTGCCAGCGGCCCTTTGATCTTCATCTGAGCCATCAATTCTTTTACCGCTTCTTTTGCAATCTCTCTTATTAACAGGTCAAGAGCGTATCCGGCAAGCCCCATTCCATGTTCAGATATCTGGTCCAGGGAAAGGTTTTGAAAAGGAGAAAGAGTAGCATTGAATACTTTATCGAAGGCGCTCTGTGTAGCGGAGGCGATCTTATCTATGGATTCCATAACCGCTCCGTAAGCTGCCTCCATCTGTGAAGTAATAGCGATCGAGTTCTGTGCAAACGTCTGGCCTATACTTGCCAGTGTCTGTGAGGCATTCTCGGCAATACTGCCCAATTCATCCGTGGCCGTATCGCTGAGAGCATCGCTACCCGCCTGATTACCAAGCTCCCTCGCCTGTGTAGCCATTTCTCTCAGTTCGCCGATTTGCGTACTAAGCTCGGCTGCTTGCAGAGAGTCTGCTGGCAGCTGATCTAATACTTGTTGCATTTCATTTGCAAGGGCATCAAGATTATCCGCCATTCCGGTAGCCACTTCCCCAGTAAGCTCTGTCGCTCCAGTCACCGCTTCGCTAGCCGCCTCGAATGCGGCACCCAAACCGGCCCCAACAGCTTGTCCGGCTACCGCCATAAGCGCTCCCTGGAGTCCTCCGCCCGTAGCAAGAGAATATGCTACCTGTATGACCAAGCTGACTATCCATCCGTAAACAGGAATGAATTTCGCTATTGTGGCAATAACCTTGACCACTATCCCGATGATCTTCTTGAACAAACCTCCCTTTTTGGCTTTTGCTTCCTGTTTTTCTCTGTCTTTTTGGGTTATGTATCCCTTAATGCCTTCTTTGACGGTATTGGATATTATGGAATTCACTTTGTTCGCAAACAGGTCCCTTACAGTATTTCTCCAATTGACATCTTCAGCAAAGATATTTGAGTACGCCTCTTCTCTGGCTGCCTGAAGAGAATAATATTCCAACATATTGAGCCCGTCATGCCTGGCATTGCCGGTGGATTCTGGGACTCTGGCAGGAACCACTGAATAATCATCCCTTGGGGGGCTTAAAAATATCCAGTTAACAAGTTCGCCAAGTATGAGCGGGATGACCCCGTTTATTAGGCTTCTGATTATCGCATCCTGGAACTCATGCTTCCTGGCCCATTTCGTATACCCCTTGCCGAATATCCCGTAAGATTTTTTGTCGATTATTTTCATCGCGTTGTCTATTGTGAACACGGTATTCAGCAAAAATGAAACGATGGCTTCCGTAAGGGCTCTTTTCGCTTTGTTGATCTCATTTAGTCTTTCAGAATACCCCTTCCAAAAATCTGATATCCTGCTTATCCTGCCATCGGCCGCTTCCCTGGCAGCATTTGTCGCTTCCGAAAGGACATTACTTCCAAAAGACACCCCTATCGCATTAGAGAGCATATCTCTGTTGTATTCTCTGGCGGTAGCCAAAAGATCCCATGCGTTGTATATATGCGTTACAATATGTCTCATCTCAGCTATGGCGTGATAATTCGTGCAAACATAGCCATTTCCGATGCTTATAAGCATTCTGGAAACATCCATACCTCTCAAAGCCTCAAGTTCTGCTCTTCTAAGGTTGTAGTATGGATCATCTTCATTCAGATTTGATATCTGGTTATCTATCCACAGCTCCAGAGCTCTTCTTGCTTCTTCCAGGTCTCCCGTATCGTTCAAAGAGTCGTCTATAGACTGGATCAGGTCGTATATCCCTTTGCCATAGTTTATCAACAGGTCTATCATCTTGAGAACTTTGGAAAGTGTTCCCTTGGTGGCCGCCCCGGCTATCCCGAGGATCATGCTGATCACTGACACCACAATATTGATTATCTGCTCCTTAATTTCTTCCTGCGCGGCGATATAAGAATTATGGTTCCTGATATTGTCCAGCATCATAGATATTCTGTTATCAAGAATGTCGCAATATGTGTTGAACCTGTTCTGCGCCATATAGATACTGCTCTGCATGGAATTGGTAGCGCCGATCCCGCCCAGGAATTGTATCAAGATAGAGTACATATTCTCTTTGGCTGAAAGATACATCAAACGGCCCATTTCCTGATAATAAATATTCGTAAGCCTCTGGCTGGCGTCAAGCAGAATATCCGGCCTTATCTGCCTGTTATCGCTTCCGTCTTCTCTGGTAAAATACAGGCTTTCGTCATACAGCAAGCTTCGAATAACCTCTTGATAGGCACTATCATAATCATCCATTATTGACAAAAATTCCGACCAGTCGGTCACTTCATAAGGCTGTTCCTCTGGCATGTTTATGGCGGTAAAAATAGCGCTAGCGACAGATTGAGCTATATTTATCAAAGACGATACTCCGGTAAGCGCCAAAGAAATGAATATTGAGCTTGCAGGCCCTATGGCCACTAATATAGCGACAAAAGCGACGGCAAGGATTACACCGGCAATGCTGCCGATAAAATTGGACAGCGCGCGCCCTTTTTCCACCTGTTCCTTTCTGCGTTTGTTATTCTCTCTTATCATCTTGTCAAGCGTGTCAAGTTTGAGTGTGCTTAGTTGCGAAGTAAGATCGGTCTTCAGTCTTCCGGCGGACATGGCCGTCTTAATATTGCTGGAGGCTTCTGCTCCGGTCAGCATATACGTGGTATTGTTCATCATGTCACGGCGCGCTGAAAGGACCATAAAATATGCTTCCCTCAGCATCGCTATCCTCGAAAGTTTTTGCAATATCCTTGAAATATTTCCGTATTCCAAGCCCTCATACCCATTGCCCATATCGTGTATCGTGTTGCTGGAATAGTCCAGTTGATTCAGCAGCTCTATTTCCTCTCTCTCCAGCCTTCCGAGATAGCTGTCGTCGGACATGTCAAGCCCGCCAAATCCCCAGCTTATTAACACCTGATTGATCTCTTCTATGTTGGTTTGAGAAGGCTTCGGGTCCTGATCAGGAACGAACAGTTCAAGAACTATCCAATCCGTGAGGCCCAGAGGCATAAATATCAAATTCCCGGTAAAAAGGGCATTGTATTTGTTCTTTTCCCTGTTTGTGCTCACATATTGGTTATATGCGCTTATGTATGAATTAAGCCGGTTGGCCACGATATTGAACGATGCCTGAGCGTAAGAGTTCATCTCGTTTGCTATGGATTCTATGGTTTTCCATATATTCCTCTTGACCTTTATTTTCATTAGAGCCTCTATGGTAACCTTCATCATTTCTCTTTGGGCCTTTATTGCCATTAGGTACATACTGCGCATCATAGCTATTTTATTCATGGCTACCATGATCGCCGCCATGATCTTTTTGTTCAGATCTTTATAATTGAGGCCGTAACCGTTCGAACCGATATCTGTTATAAGGTCGTCAGGGTTTATCCTGTCGAGAGTTTCTATCTCTCTCTCAAGTATCGCCCTCAATGCGGGATCATCAGTACGGGCATATTCGGATCTTCGCTGGTTTGCGAGCACTCTGACGAACTCCAGAGCCGAAGCAAGGTTAGCTTTTTGTATCTCTGCATACCGGGCATCCACCTTTTCCTGCGCCTTCTTGACCCGAGCGGTTCTTTCATTTTCCGCCACGGTAGAGTTAAATGTCAGCCCTCCCAGTATTACGAGCAAGAAGTTCTGCTTTTGTTTGTTCTCTATTTCCGTGACCTGATTCTGGTATATTGCGGAGTTATGGTTATTGATAGTATCCATGACCACGGAAAATTGTTTATTGAGCATATCGGACGTATATTCCATTTTGTTCTTGGCCAGATTTCCTGCGGCATCCGATGCCCTAGATGTATCCCCGAGTATTACCTGACAGGTGATATCCACCATATTGGCATAAGCGTCTATCACCATCAAAATGAACTGGATCAGCATCATGAGTTGCTGCAGCCTGGCCAGCGCGGCCGCAATATCGACTTTTAATATCCAGTACCCATCCTCGGTCTCCTCCCACCAGGTACTGCCAGTGAGATCATTCAATGCCTGGCTGAAATCATCTTCCGCATCACGAAGCATTTCCACTGCTTGGCCCATTGGGTTTGAAGAAGCTGTTTTTTGAGGAGATTGTGCCGATTGCGGACTGCTGCTCTGCGAAGAAGGAACTATTTCTTCGGGATGTTCGTAATCCTGAATTCCTGCGTCCTCTTGAGGATTCGCCGAAGGAACAACCGGATTATGGTCTAATGCGGGTATTTGCATATAACAATTGCCTTATACTTGTTTCTATATATATATCGGGGCGTATAGGGGATAACTTGCGGATGATTATTCAGGCCATATGTCCGACATTATCTGCCGGGACTATAACTGACTGCTCGGTATTTTGACTGTTAGATGCGTCATCGGCTTTATAAGAAGGCATTGTCGAAAAACCGCTGGAATTAACCAAATATTGCTGGGATTTATCTTGCTCTTGCATAGGGTCTTCCAGCCTGTCAGTGATAAGGCGCACAGCCATGGTGGCATATTTCAAAGCGGCCTGAGCATCAGCCCCAAACTTGTATATCGCACTCATCACGCTTTCGATCGAATTTGGCGTTACTTCTACCATGATCAGACCACCTCTTCTACCGTATTTGAGGGGATAACAACGCTTCCATTGTTCCCCGAAGGCACTACCAGAGAGGGCCTCTCATCTTGCGATGAAGACTTTTTCGACGGTCCGGGATCGTAAGTGCCGCAAAGCTGGGTTATATCCTTTCCCTGGTCTCTTCCGCGCTTATCGTTAATTTGTATGAACGCGTCCACAACCTCTTCGCAATTGTCCAATATTGTAGTAAGCGGGTCATTTACGGCCATATCGACCTCATCGTGAATAGTATCCACCCTGGACCTTAATCCAGGATTCACTGTTACGATGCTCATGCCAGCCTCTCCTCTCTCTCGAGATCAATTATCATGTTATTTACTCTTTGCATCTGCTCGTAACTTCTCACAACAACTACCATTTCCTGCAATTTCTCTTCCGCAGATCTCTTTGCCATATTGATCTCATTGGTCGTTTCCTGCTGTTGCGCAAGCCTTTCTTCCTTCTCTTTTTTTCTGGCTTCCAGGTACTCTTCCAAAAGCCTTTTTTCATCTTCTATTTGTTCGTATATGGCTTTTGTCAGTTCCTGATAAGGATTTGAGGACGCGGAGAAAAGCCCCATCTGCAAGAGGAATCGATGATCTGAAATGCCGGCCCCGTACGACGGCTGCTGACCGTAAGGAACAGGCACCTCTCCTGATGTTTCAGAAGCGCTTTTCGAGAAATATATAGGAACAGAAGCGTTCTCTCTTAACGCCCCCCCAGCGAGCTTGTCTTCGCCTTTTTTTACCCCGGCTGCAACGGCATCATTTATGGCGGCAATATCCTTAAGATCATTTATATTGATACTAAAGGATATATCATGGCCTGCCCTGGTCGACAATTGGACATCAAATCTTAATGAACCATCCTGGTTCTTGCTTACTCGAATAGAAGAAGACTGCAAAGGCTGGGTTGAACTCATATCGGCTGATTTGTCAGCGCTTTGAAGAGCTCCGACAAGGTCTCCTGCATTTTCTGGGCTGACTGCATCGCTGGCTATCGTATACTGCCTGTCAACAACGTTGGGAACAGAACGCTCTCCTGAAGACCCTTCGGGAACTTCCTGTACACTTCTAAACCGGACATTCAACTCGCCATTTGCATTGCTTCTTATTTCAGCATTGATCCCGCGAGCGGACATCTCCCGGTGCAAGGAGCTGAGAGTGGACATTCGGTCGCTTATTGCGGGATCCGTAGAAGGCAACTCCAGGCGGGAGAGCTGTTGAGAGCTGCTATCCGCCTCCTGCACTTCAGAAGAGCTGTCCATAGCTCTGGATATCTCATCCCTTATCTTTGTTTTGCTTTCCGGATCTACCAGGCTCAATGGCATTTTGGCAGACCTTCCTGACGCATAAGCTACAGAGACCTCAATATCATATCTGGGAGGAGGGAATGCGGACGCATTGTGGCTCGGACTTCTTCTGACCGATATATTTACGTCTTTTATGTCTCTTCCCCCGCTCCTCCTCAGCTCAGAATAAGCTCTCAGCGCGAGATCAGCTCTTGTTTGAAGCTCTGCGGTACGCTCCGCCGGAGTTTTCAGCCCTTCTATCGATTCAATGTCTTTCTTAATGTCTATGTTGATTTTAGGGGCTATCTTGCCGGAATCGAGATAAGCTTGGTCCGATTGTCCCCCCTGAACTTGAGTTACCCTGCTGTCCGTTTGCGACTCTAAAATAGATGTTAGCCTGGTCAGCTCTGCTTCAGATATGTGATATTTTTGCCTGAAATAGCCGTCATCCCCCCGGTGCTGGCGCAGATCCTGGATAGCGTTACCAAGATAAGCTTGCTGCTGAGCATAAGTGGGTTGTGACGCAGCCTGTTGCTGCTGATACTGTATTGGAGCCTCATACTGTATTGTGTTGTAATAGGTATAATCCGTACTTCCTGGTTGCACCATTGCAGTTCTCCTTTTATACTATTCCTGCAGTATTGGCCTCAAGAAACGCTTTTTCAGGCTTTTCTTTGGCATCCGCAACTTCCCTGACCAGCCTTTCCCTAAGAGCTTTCATCTTGCCAAGGACTTTTTGCGCTTTTACGCTTTTTCTTGTTTTTAGGTATTCTTGAGCCTGGTCTATTTGGGATTCTACCACCTTGAGCATTGATCTGTGCGACCTGGATTTCAGCTCCGCAAGATCGCCCTCTTCCAAATGCAGCCCGAGTCTTTCTGCGGCAGCTCTCAATATCTTGATCTTACGTTCATTGGACAAGAATCCGGCGACTTTTTTCTTGTAAAAAGTACTGTCTTCCAAAAAGGCCTCCTCCAGCATTTCAAGAACCTTTTTCCTGGCCAGAACTTCAGCCTCAAAGGACACCTTCTCTTCAAAACTCCTGCCGTACAAACCCAGCCTTATCAGTCCGTTTTTACACTTTCTTATCTCAAACATCGTTGAAAAATGGGTAAAGGCGTCGCCTTTGATCAATCTGTGCATGTACAGGGCCCTTAGCTTGTCGGTAAGTTCTTCTGCCTCGGTCTTTTCCCTGTCCCAGTCGGGATCGCCGTCATTTTTTCCTCCGGTAAAATCGGATACGTTCATGCTGACGATCTTTCCCTCTTCTTTTTCGGGAAGGTCCACCGGGACAAAGCCCAGATTTTCTTTTCTTTTCATCCAGACCTTTTCCAGCCATTCACCCACATCAACGCCAGTTTTTCCGGCCAGCTCTACCACCTGCTTCAGATCATCTATGTTCTTTTCGCCTTTGGCGAGTTTGCTTATGAGATCAGCTTCCAGCTGTTCAAGGCTAAAACGTGAAAACTCCTTCGCGTTTTCGTAATTCATCCTGTCCACGGTCCCCTGGAGCGATTTATTATATCCTCCAAAATCCCAGCCCCCCAACTTTTTGTTCCCAAAAGCCCCGTCGGTTATGCTGGTGGCTTTCAGGGACTGCAATTTTGACTCCAGGTCTTCTGACAGATCCCTGAGCATCATGTTCTCTTTGACCTTGGAAGCTATCTCAGCCCTTGCGGAGTTCTTTATCTCTTTCTGTACGGATATTATCTTGGATTCGGGTATCCCGTCTTCTTTGAGCTTTGCCTCAAGCCGCTTCATCCTCTCAAAAGATTTTGGGTCATCAGAGAATAAATATGAAAAATAGGCGGCTGAATACTCTTTCATTACCTGTTTCTGGCCGGCGTCAAGGTCTTTAAAGGCCTCAAAGTTCATCGTCATGTTGGCCCTGTGTTTTCTGACATGTCTTTTGGAGTATTCGGAGCTTAGCCTGACAGAATCATCGGAAGATGACTTGTTCTCATCCCAGGTTATTCCGTCATCATTATCGGCTTTCCCATGCCTCTCTTTTGCGCCAAAAACGCCCTCGTTATTGAACAGGTCCATCATCTTCGCGACATGAGACTTAAGAATGGCCATCCCGGCGTCAGAATCGCTCGACTCGGAGTCAAGTATGTATTTGAGAGAATCGTCAATATCAACAACGGACTTGTCCTTCTTCTGGGCTTTTGCTTCAGAAATGATCTCCTTGGCATAAGACACTACGCCTTGGCTCGCTATAGAGGCGGATTGCTGAGTTGCCGATTTGTCAATTATGTTCTGCATAGTGTTTTATCCTCTCAGATCAGTCCTTTTGCCTCTTTTGAGGCCGTTTTCCTATTAGCGGCCTTTTTGTGATACATCTCCGCTCTGCTCTCCGCGCGCTTAAGGATCCTTAACGCTTTGGCAAGTTTTTGATCCAGCTGTTCGGCTCCAATATCCTCCCCGGCTATCCCGGAACTCAGCATATTACACTGGTATTCAAGCAAGCCTTTTTCCTCCGTCATCTTGCTTTTTATCAGAAGGCACTGTTCAATCTGTATCTCAAGTATCTTCTCGGGCGTGTAATAATCTTTTTCCCCAAGATTTGACATCTGCGACATAAGCTGCTTCCTGATCTCGGCCACTATTGTTCTCTCCGCTTTTATCTTTTTCTTCGCGCCGCCGACTATTTCCAAGAGTTCTGAAGTATATTCGTTCTCTTCAAAGTTCTTCTTGTTCTGCGAGACCAGCTCTTTTCTGCAATCCAGCGCGAGCTCCGCTATCTCTTCCGGCGGCACCCCGAGCATAGAGAGCATCATATTGCAAAACCCGAGCTTCATTGCCGCATATTTCGAGATCAAAAAGTTATGGGACCTGGACAATCCGTAGTTTTTACGGTACATATCCTTGAAGTTGTCTATCCTGCTTTTAAGGTCTATCTTTATGCCCAGAAAACCGAGCACATCGAGACTGCGCATCACGGGAGCCAAATGGCTTATGGCAGACGGGGTCCTTACTCTCTCCGCCAATAGCCCGCCCGCATCGTCCGAGCCGCTGTCAAAAGAAGCCGCGTCCGTTCTTTCTCCCGCGGATATCTTTTTCATAAGCAGGCTGTCCAGGGCGGCTTTTGAGTATATTGTGACAAGATCAAGAGGCTGTGACAGCTTTTTGCCGTCCAATGACTTGGCAGTCTGTTCCACCTCTTTTAATTGCGGCTGTTCTATCAATGCGGGCATTATTGCACCATTCCTTATATCTATATATCAATCGTTATTATCAGGCACAAACTTGCATGTTAATTGAGACAAGAGGCTATTTCTTGGCTGGTTTCTGAGAGGTGCCGGCTGAATTCTTTCGCTGCATCGCTCTAAGTTCTTTCATCTTTTCAGTGAACTCCTTCATCATCTTCTTTTGCATCTTCTTTTTCTCGGCTCTCTTCTTTTTTTCAGACCTTATGAGCGCCTCTTTCGCCTTATGCACTTTCTTCTTTTCAGCTCTTTCAACGGCTTTTTCCATTTCCTGTTCTTTGTCCTTCTGCCTGTAATACTCATCCCGGCGGTAATCATGCTGCCTCCTTCTCGGGCTGTTCCACAGATGTTTGACCGCGAACCTCATTATTTCTTCATACAAATAAGCCTGCGATAGATCGACTATTGCACGCGTACCCCACACATTTTGGTAAGGATTCCCTCTAAAAGCAAACTTTTTGTAATAGTCATTGTCTGCATTAGGGTATATCGGGTTGCCAGCACTGTCTCTATATGTCATATTTGGAGCGAAAGTCAACTCAAGTATTTGATTCTTGCTTGGGCCACCCGGACCGAAGTTGTTCTTCTGTTGGACCGGAGAATAGAAATGGTGTTGCCCGGAAATATATCCCGGACTAGTTCTTGATGTTTCCTGATTCCAGTTCGAAACAAAATTGCCGCTAGTGCTGTCCCAAGAATATGTGCCCAAAAAGCTTCGGGGTAGTCTGCTGAAATACGCTCCGGCACGACGGTCACTGCCCGTACTGTCAGTATGAGTGAATTCCTGCCTTAGATTCAAAAAGCTCGACCCGTCCTCAATCCTTTTTATGGTGTAATCTATATCATCAAGTGTCCCACTTGTATTGAATGTTATGTCCTGTATAGCCGTTATAACGCTCTTGGCATCACACTTTTTCCGATACATCGCAGCGGCTTCGGTATCAGCATAATATCCGGAATTCTGTATCTCTAGCAGTCTTGTAATGTATCCGTCAAGTTCATCATATAACCTGTAAAGGTGATAAGTCGGGATCTTAAAGTTGCTCGGATTTATCTTGTTCTTCATTTCCACAGCTTTGGAGACAGCTTGCTGTATGTAATAATTGATATCTTCCCATGTAGTTGAGTTATCTAAATAATCCTTTTTAAAGCCCAGGTTATCTCTTACATCTCGAAAATATCCGTCAACTATTGTTGTAGTGGGCTTCACATATGCCATCATACGCTCCCACATACCGGTCCCGTCCGTATTGGTCTGGTATAAAAGGTCTCTGAACCCTTGTATGGCAAGGCCGTCAGTATAACCAAACCGCAAATATTTCCAAACATCGTTCCCCACGGCTTTAAATTGCGTAAAAGCGGATAAGAAGCTAAGGAATTCGTGTGAATTTTCGTAAAAAATAGATAAAAACCCTGTCTTATAGCCGGAAACTTTTTGAACCCGCGGATCATTTATGAACTTTGAAAATCTGGATATCATATAATTATCGACAGTAAAATTGGTCTTTAACCCGTTGGTTTCTGTGTTTGCGGTTAGAACCGGACGTCCCTCCTCTGGTGTCTTTGATCCCAGATAATTATCTCTCCCAACATACCCCTCGAATCCGGCACCCTGACTGAACGGCCCGAATATTTCCGTCATTGCGTATAAAAACCTGCGCTTTGACTCCATCATAAGTATAAACAAGGCTGTCATTTTTTCCGGGCCATAGCTGAGATATTCTTTGGTTTTTATTATGTCAAAATAGTTCTTGCTATACCCGCTAAAGTAATTCATGGCAGTGCCGAAAATATTCTTATAACAGGATATGTCTGGAAGATCCTTTGACGTCAACAGGCCATCACGGTCCCTGCCCTCCAACAACATCGGATTCAGACCGTATATCATATTGGTATAATCAGTGGGATAGAAGTCCTTGTTGTGCAATCCGGTAAACTTTGGACTGTTCTTGTCATATACCGGCACTACATTGTTTATTCCGGATACCGCATCAGGACTCCACTTAAAATCAGCCGCCCCGTTGAACCAATTATATTCGTCTGAAAGGTGTAATTGAGAGCCTTTGGCTGCCCCCACATTATCCTGCCGATGAGTGACACCAAAACCGTATAATTCATCAGAAGTTATATATGTGCGTTTCTTCTCGTCATTTCCGGGGAATTTAGTGGTATAATTAGCCGAATCCGTAGATTGATTCTTAATACTTGGTGCGGCTTCGGAACCAACGTTGACCGACCAGTTTTGTCCAGGCCCCCACTGGGTACCCGGATTATCGATATCATAAGCATATTGTTCATTGTAAGCTTTGAAGTCTTTATACTGATTCTTGCCGTCATAATACGCTTTTTTTATTATCCTGAGAATTTCCTCCTTGGCCCCGCTGAACAAGCTCGTCACCCTTATATCATCCACGGTTGCCGTTCTGTTTTCTATCTTCTCAGCTAACGCATGCGTTATCTGGCAGGTATTAGAGTTGTATATCGCTCTTATGCCGTTCTGTGTTTTTGCCAGTTCACCCAAAAGAGCTGTGACTTCCGCCGCAGTCGGATATCTTGCTGTCCCCCCGTCATTTATCCTGACCATGCTCAAACTCGTAAAATCGACTGATCCCGTATCAGCCATCGCCCCTTTGTTGAACTTGTACGCGGCGGCCTTGGGCATGAACTTAAAGACCTCCATTAGGAAGTCCGTCTTTTTTGCTATGTATTCCTCCGCCTCAGCATCCACCCCGCGCATATTCTCAAGCCATTCCAACGAGGGGGTAAAAGTGAGGAACGGAGCCGGCTTTGCTATCACCATATGCCAGTTCTCCTTGGCTACTTGGATCCCAGAGAGTTAAGGCTTTGGTAAAGCCTGGTTTGAAAATCCATCGCTTTCAGTATGAATTGTGAAACCGTGCTCTTTGTATCAAACTCTATGGACAAAGCCGTCTGAGCAGCAAGCGACTTCTTATCGCTGTACACAGTCCCTGCGATCTCTATCTCTTCGGTCGAAGGATCCCCGAACCGCCTCAACAGATCGGCTGTTTCTGCAAATACCTGAGAAAACGATCCCCCGGCGGCACGGGAAAAACCAGCAGACCTAGTGCTCAGGCTGTTCTGTATATTGGGCGATCCTCCTATTATGGCCATCTCTCTCCGCCCCTTTCATCACAGACCCTGCCCCGACTCTATTTTGCCGGGACAGGGCCGTGTTCTTTAAGGCTTTTACTGCGTCACTTTCTGCGCCTGGTTGTTCATGTTGGTCCACGCCTTTTGGGCCGTCGCTGTCGTTGTCGAAGCTATATCAAGGTCTATCCCGGCTTTTGTAAGGTCAGCCAAGCCTATATCGCTGGCTCCCTTCTCAAGACCTTCCAACACTTCCTTTGTCTGGCCTTCTGCATCCCTTGCCAGATCAACTGCCATATCTCTCACTTCTCCAAATGTAACGTCTGATACCATTATGTTTCACCACCTTTCCTCTTTCGTTCCCCTCTGTTAGACTTATCGTTGTGTCTATCGGATTTCTTGCACGGGATTTCATCCTTTTTGCCGCCCTCGGCACAGCCTTTGCTCTTTTGTATGCGGCGGATAAGTTTGTCCAGGTCCCTTAAGGCATCATCCTCAGTCCTGTTTTTTTCTATCTTGTTCTTGTCTTTGATCTTTTTAAAGTGCGAGGCCGCCGATCTATCCGCGGCATCAGGAGGTGCCGGAGCAAGCGATAAGAACATCTTCTTGGCCGCCCCTAAGAACCCGCTGTAATTATCCGGATTGGACGAGTTGCGCTCCACATCGATCCTTGTATGAGAATTTGCGCTCTGCCCGCCGACAAATATATTCATAGTAGCTATACCCCATTCTTATTGGACGGATCCAGCGCACTTGAAAGAGCGTTAGACATTGCAGCAGATGAGACCTTGTCAATGCTATCGATCAGGTTCTTTGTGTCCACAGATGCGACATTTTTGAATAATGAACACAGGTCCTCTATGATGCGGTCCGCGTCACAGGATATATTCTTGATAGACGAGGTCAATTGGCTCATTTCTGACATTTATGTTCATCTTCCTTTATATTTTCTTCCTCTAAACCCGGAACATCTTCCAAAGAGCTGGAATATGCCTTCAGAACAGACATTATCTCTTCAGCCATGTCCGCATCCACCCACTCAGGAAATATCAACACCTGCTCGGTTCTGTCCATTTCATATTATTATTCGTGTTCAGTTGCAGATAACTTGCGGATAAATCGAAAAATGGAGCTAAAAAGCTTGGGATGTAATAATTGAACCTTTGGCTATCTTTTTGCGGGATGCAATGACCGACTCATTTATTCTGCAGGATCCTTCGATAAGACTATGGTCGCCTACGATAGAATTTGTTATTTTTGAGTCCCCGCCCACTCTGACATTGTTCCATATAACAGCTCCGTTCAAGCAGGCGCCCTTTTCTATAACACAATTAGTCCCGACGATCACAGGCCCGGCCATGTTTACGCTCTGATCCATACGGGTATTTTTTCCTATGATCTTTCCGGGAGAATGGACTTTGCCATGATCAAAAACGGTTTTGAGTTTTTCATAAGCGACATCAAAATTAGCGGCCTTGTAGTTGCCGATACTGCCAATATCCTTCCA
>CAZRTO010000006.1:0-33001 GCA_964603025.1 uncultured bacterium
CCGTTCCCGTCCACGGCAATGGAGGAATAGGAGCCGACCTTTAGTCCGTCGTCAATACAATATTCTTTCCATTGCCCTGAAGAGTTCGTTATATATTTGAGCTTTTGAGAAGCCGCATCATAAGCGCTTATGTGTAGAATATCTGACGCCCCGCTGCTATCCACGGCAAGTGAAACATGGTGCATTTGCGTTGAAGAAAGGATCTCGCTGGCGCTGGTCCATGAAGTGCCGGAATTATACGATCTGGCATATTTGAGCGAAGGCCCGCAAAAGATCGCATGAACATTTATCCACGATCCCGTTCCAGACCCCAGCGCCATATCAAGATGAGAGTTTGACAAGCTGTAGTCATCTATGACTTCTTCAGTAAAATTCCCCAGAGGAGCCCTTGTTTTAGAAATTATTTCGCCGTCACCGTGCAATACAACATATACTTTAGCAGAGGAGTCGACCGCAAGAGCGCTCCGTCCAAAATTATCATTGCTTAACGCGCTGTCTGAAATCGTTTCCGATAGCCATGACGATTCGAGGCTGGCGTACTTAACCTTTTTGTTCGCATAATCATAGTATGAGATATACGGCATGCCGCCTGGATCCAGAGCAATGCTTGTAAATGCCCCGACTCCTCCGGTATCTACAGATGTCGGCGAGCCCCAAGCCGACGAATTGGCGTAATACAAGCTGGAGGAATTATAGTATGAAATATGAGCTGTCCCTGAAGTTCCGATCGCCAGAGAAGTGTGCCCGCCGTCCACGCTGATCCCAGAGATGACTTCACTGCTTGACCATGAGCTCCCACTATAGGAGGCGTATTTTATTTTACCGCCGGCCTGGTCTAAGTAAACTATCCTGGGATTGTTTGAATATAAGGCAATAGATGCATATCTCCCAACATTCCCGCCATCTATTACCCTTGCCTCAGTGGTGATAGAAATAGTATACGTTTCCGAGGTGATCGGACTGTTCACTTTTCCGGTCACGGCAGAAATGGCTCTTATGGTCTGGGTTTTGACCGGAGCGTTGGTGTCCAGCTCTATATCGACCGTCAGAGGACTGCTTCCGCTCCCGGCATATGATGTGTCGGAAGGCTCAGAGCCGTCGGTAGTGTAGTATATCGTAGATCCGCTTGAGCCCGTTATCACAACGGATTTGCTCGTAACGCCCTCAAAAGTTCCGCCGGCGGTGATGGAAGGGATACTTTCCTGTCCGATAAAATACGTGCCGGAGGCAATGCCGCTCGCACCCCAATCCGCACGAAAAGCCCGGGCTTTTAATGTTGTGGTGGCCGCTATCGTTATAGGGCCGGTATACGGCGTGGAGGCTTCCGTCGGAGTGCTTCCGTCGAGAGTATAGGTCATAGTAGCTCCGCTGGTAAGACAGGATATGGAAACATCCTGGGCTGAAGCATAGGTCCCAGCTTCAGGGCTGAATGTCGGAGTGGCGACGGTCCCTGTTATGTAATAATCCGCGCTGGTTATGGCACTGGGAACTTTTGGCGCCAGATACGCCTTGGCCTTTATCCTGACCGTCGCGCTGACGTTTATGGCGCCGGTATACTTGGTCGAGGTCTCTTTCGGCTCCGAATCGTCCGTTGTGTAATATATCGTTGCAGCAGACGTCGGGGAACTTATGGAAACTGTCTGGGCCGATGTATAAGTGCCTGAGGAAGGGCTGAAAACCGGTGCTTCCGCCACTGAATACACATCCAGGCTGCCGCCGGTTTTGCCGCATCCAAAATTCACGGCAAGCGCACACAAGAGCAAGCCCGCAGCGGCAACAAAAAGCGCCGCACTTTTATACTTTGACAGCATTTTTCCTTAGGTAAATTATATCACCGCTGTCAAAGAAGAATGACGGATGAAGGATGAAGGATGATGAATGAAGAGACAACACTATAAATCCCCTTCCCTCGTCATCCGCTCCCCTCACCCCATCAACACTCTGACCTTGTGTATCTTGCCGTCGCTGTGGGGATGTACCAGGTTCCCGTCTATCTTTTTACCGTCAACCTCAACAGTCCGCACTCCGTGTTCGACACCGTTAGGATTTTCTATCTCTATCTCGTATACGGCACCCCTGAAAGGACGGGTTATTTTGCATTTCTTCCACTTGGAAGGGATGCACGGGTCGATCCTCAAGCCTTCAAACTCGCGTCTCGCGCCCAAGACCCATTCGGTCGCTACCATGAACGTCCAGCCGGCCGTGCCGGTGAGCCAGGTGTAAGCCCCTTCGCCGTAAGCATAAGGATGATCGGGCCCTATCAAATACTCGGCGTAGGTGTACGGCTCTGCTTTGTACAACTCTATGTTCTTTTGTTTGTTCGGCATTATCTTGCACATTTCCCTGTAGGCGGTATCGCCCATGCCCAGCTTGGCGTAAGCGGCTATCATAAATGTCTGGGCGTGGCAGAACACGGCGGCGTTCTCCTTTGTCCCCTGAGAGAACATTGCGATACGCCCAAGTCCCGGATCAAAAACAGTGTAAGCAGGCGCCAAAAGCGCCATGCCGTGTGGACCGGTCAGATGTTTTTCTACGGATCCCAGCATTGTGTCCAGCCTGTCCTCTGGCACGAGCCCGGCAAGCACCGCCCACGACTGTGAGTTGAGGAATATTTTGCCTTCCTTGTTCTTCGAGGAACCGAAGGGCACGAGGTCATCATTATAGCCTGCAAGATACCATCTTCCGTCCCAGCCGCTCTCGTTTATTTTTTCGGACATCGATAAGGCTTTCGCAAGAAGATCCTCTTTTATTTGCTCCTTGCCTATTATCCCGGCAAGCTCTGCCAGGTTTTTCAGCGCCCGCACTAGAGCGATCGCAAGCCAGACGCTTTCGCCTATCTGCTTTCTGCCGGCCATGTCGAGAGCATCGTTCCAGTCAGCCTCTCCGACACGCGGAAGCCCGTGCACGCTCACGTCGTTATACGTGAAATTAAGCTGCGCCAGCAGGTGGTCGAACAGAGTTCCCTTGCCGTCCTCTATTGACCCGCCGTGCCAGTTTATATCGGTTTTTGTTCCTCCCTCTCTCCACCGGTCCTTCAGCCACGGCACCTCCTCAAAAAGGATGTCCTTATCTCCCGTTTCTCTGACATATGCCGCAACGGACGGAGTCAGCCACGTCGGATGGTCTTTGAACGGCCTGTTGGAATACGGCCCGTAAGTATCTGACCAGCCGGGAGCCATTGTCCCGTCCCTCCTTGTTAAAGAGGCGACCTTCAGCATCTTTGCCTTTGCCAGGTCCGGATTGATGGAAAGTATGGATTCACTGTCCTGGCAGGAATCTCTCAGACCGCGGCCGCCCTGGCCTTCATGGTAAAAGGACGGGGACCTGCTCCACATATTGCACATATAGAGCTGGTATTTCACCCAGTTATTCACCATTACGTCAAAATCCTTGTCCGGTGTCTCTACTTTTACCGGAGCCAGAGCTGCGGCCCAGTGCGCGGTCGTATATTCAAGTGCTTTGGCGGCGGCTTTTTTGTCCTTGAATTTTTTTATTATGCGCTCGGCGTCCTTTTGTCCGGCGGTCTGACCCAATATGAACTGAAGCTCCTTTTCCTCTCCCGGCTTCAGCGTGATCTTGTTCTGGAGAACGGCGACAGGCTCTTCACCGTCGCAGATGCTCTGCGTGCATTTACCCTTAAAGACCCCTTCGGGCTCCTGGCATGTATTGCCTCTGCCCAGGAACCTGGCTTTGTTGCAGTCCCAGCCAGAGACTTTTTCGCTGGAGGAAAAGAAAAGCACGTAAGGATTGTTCTTGATGTTGAACTCTTCGTAAAAAGCTGTTTTTCTGGCGAATATCGAGGAGGCGTCCTTGTCGAACGCTACCCTGTTCCAAAGTATGGAAATGTTGTAAAAAGTTATATAGTCGGCGCTGCCGATGAACCATTCAAGATAGCCGAAAATATTGAGCTTTTTCGTCTTTTTTGTCGTGTTCCTGATCTTTACTTTCCATATTTCGCACGGCTCGTCTGTGGGAACAAAGTATGTCGTCTGGGCTTCTATGCCGGCCACTTTTGTTTTTATGATCTGATAGCCGAAGCCCACTCTGCACTCATAGCTGTCATATTTTGCGCGGATCGGCTCCCATGAAACGCTGAACGCTTTTTTTGTTTCATCGTCCTGAACGAACACATATCTTCCGGGACGCCCCTGGTGCAGATTCTGGCCGACCCAGTACATCATCCGCTCCGTTTTTGAATCCTTGTAGAAGCTGTAGCCCGCGGCGGTCTGCGAAATGACCGCACAGTATTTTTCGTTCGTGAGATAATTGCCCCAGGGTCTCGGTGTGTTAGGGTCCGTTATTATGAACTCTTTTCCATCCTGTGAAAAATTGCCGTACTTCATGCCAGAAAAACACCTTTCTAAGATTATTGTGTTCTATCTCGATTTTATCATATAGTCATTGGGTGTTCAGGCAAGTTTGGAGGGATGAAGGATGACGGATGAAGAATGACGAGGAAAAGGCAAATCCCCTTCCCTCGTTATTCCTGCCGGCAGGCTGGCTTCATCCGTCATCCTACTCCACCGTCACGCTCTTTGCCAGATTCCGCGGCTGGTCCACATGGCAGCCGCGCTTGACCGCGATATAATACGCAAGGAGCTGTAGAGGAACTACCGCGAGTATGGCGGAAAGAGTTTCCCTGGTTTTCGGCAGGTATATCACATCATTCGCCTTTTTGCCTATGCCCCTGTCGCCTTCGGTAGCCAGCGCTATGACCCTGCCGCCGCGAGCGTTCACCTCTTCTATATTGCCTAGGATCTTTTCGTATCTTCTTCCGGATAGCGCCAGCACAACTACCGGCATGTTCTCGTCGATCAGAGCTATGGGGCCGTGCTTCATCTCCGCGGCCGGGTACCCTTCGGCGTGAATGTACGATATCTCTTTTAGCTTGAGCGCTCCTTCAAGCGCCGCGGGAAATCCCTCCCCGCGTCCCAGGTAAAGCGCGTTGGTGGCCCCGCAGTATTTTTCCGCGATCTTTTCTATCCTGTCCTCGGAGGCCAGTACCTGCTCCACTTTGTTAGGGATCTCAAAAAGGCTGTGCAGCCTGCTCTCAAAATTGGATCGGGAAAGCCGGCCTTTTTTACGACCGAAGTGCAGGGCCAGCAGGAACAATACCGCCACCTGGGTCGTAAAGGCTTTGGTCGAAGCCACTCCTATCTCCGGGCCCGCGGCGGTATATATGACCCCGTCGGATTCTCTCGCGATGGAAGAGGAAAAAACATTGCATATCGATATGACCTTGGCGCCGTGTTTCTTGGCCTCCTGTATCGCCCCCAGGGTATCCGCGGTCTCGCCCGACTGGCTGATAGCGATCACAAGAGTGTTCTTGTCGATTATGGGCATCCTGTACCTGAATTCGGCCGCGTATTCCACCTCAGACGGTATCTTGGCGTAGTATTCGAGATAATACTCGCCTATCAAAGCGGCATGCCATGAGGTCCCGCATGCGGTAAGCACTATCCTTTTTACGGAAGAAATGTCCTTTTCCGAGAGATTCAGGTCCTTGAATCGGATGTTCTTTTTTTGCCTGTCCACTATTCCGCAGATCGTGTCTATTATGGCCTTTGGCTGCTCGTGTATCTCCTTGAGCATGAAATGCGCATAGCCCGATTTTTCAGCGGAGACGGGGTCCCACGATATCAGCGTTTCATTCCTTTTTACGACGGATTTTGTCAAGGAAAATATTTTCACTCGGTCTTTTGAGACCGAGGCTATATCTCCGTCTTCCAGGGTTACGATCCTTGAGGAATATTTGACCATGGCTGGAACATCGCTTGAAATGAAGTTCTCTTTTTCGCCCACGCCGATTATAAGAGGGCTGCCTTTCCTGGCGACTATGATCCTGTCCGGGTATTTCTTAAAAATGACCGCTATGGCATAAGAGCCCTTGAGTTTTTTGAGCGCGAGCTTGACGGCGGTCTCGGGGCCGCGGCGCGAATGCTCCTCTATAAGATGCGCGATCACCTCGGTGTCCGTCTGGGATACAAAGACATGCCCCCTGGAACACAATCCGCGCTTAAGCTCTTCGTAGTTCTCTATTATCCCGTTGTGGACCAGGGCGATATTGCCGGAGCAGTCGGTATGAGGATGGGCGTTCTCTTTTGAAGGCTGTCCGTGCGTGGCCCACCTTGTGTGACCGATCCCCACATGGGAGCGCCGCCTGCCCTCGGCTATGGCCTTTTCAAGGTCGGCGATCTTTCCTACGGACTTTTCAATATGTATCTTCTTGCCGGATATTACCGCTATGCCAGAAGAGTCATATCCCCTGTACTCTAGCTTGCGCAAACCTTCTACAAGTATGGGGACGGAATCTTTCTCCCCTATGTAGCCGAATATCCCGCACATAAGATAGTATTATCTCTTTGCCTGCTTAAGAACCGAGTCTATCTCTCTGGCGGCCGCGTCCAGGCCGGTCTTCACGACGGACCTGAGCTGTTCGTCCTCGGCCGCGAGCACATGGTCCCATATTATCCCGAGACGTCTTGTCAATATCGGCTCTATCAGCCCCCATGCCGGTATGCACGGATATGTCCTGCCGTATTTTATGGTCTCTTTGAACTGGCTCCTGAACTGGTCCGAGGAAAAATACGGATCATCGAACGCCGTTTTGATGGACGGAAGGAATCCAGTGGATTTTGCGTATTCCACCTGAGCTTTCTGGGAGACCAGATGTTTGACCACCTGCCAGGCGGCTTCCGGGTTCTTGCTGTTCTTGAATATCGCAAGATTGCTGCCGCCGACAAAAGTGTACCTGCCCTTGGGTCCTGCAGGATACGATGCGACAGAAAAATTCCTTGAGGCGATGGACCCGTAGGAGCCCCCCTGTTCCGGAGGGAGGGTCAATGTTTTTATTTCGTAAGGGCCGTCGAAATACATAGCATAAGAACCGTTGTTAAAATTGCTGCTCACCTGAGCGGTATTAAGCTCAAGCGCATCAAGCGGAATATAACCCTTTTTGACAAGGCTGACATAGTAGAGCATGCCTTCCACGGCGGCTTCGCTGTTTATGGCCGCGGACTTCCTGTCCTTGGAGAGAAAGTCCCCTCCGGCAGCCCATATCCAAGGGGCAACATTGTGGATCACGTTCCAGTCGTTCTTGCCGGGTATCCCCATCGGATATACCCGCACGCCTTCTATTTCCAGCTCCGCTTCCTTGATGGATTTGAGAGTGCTTTCAAATGCGCTCCATGTTTTAAGATCGTCGGATGTAAGCCTGAGCTGTCTGAATACATCTGTCCTGAAGAACATGGCCCTTGAATCCACGAACCAAGGGATCGCCGTTACAGTTCCGGAACCCTCAAGGCCGCTTGATACCCACGCGGCATCTATAAAAGAGGCGCCCCCGCCTATTTCATCGACCTTGTCCTTTAGGTCGGAAAGCGCGCCCATGGCGGATATGGCTCCCACCCATGTGCTGCCCAACTGTACTATGTCCGGGGTATCTCCTGAAGTGGCGGCCGTGGTTATTTTGGTCCATGCGGATCCCCAGTCCACCGAGGTAACTACAATCTCTATGTCCGGGTTTGCTTTTTTGAAGGGGGCAAGGACTGCTTCAATGTCCTTTATCGGCTCCATGCTGTTGGGCATGACCCACATCTGTATGACTTTTTTTCCGGAAGAAGCCGTTTTGGAAGGACCCGAACCGTTATTTTCCGAGGGACCGCCGCAACCGAACATAGACACGGAAACGCTGAATATGAGCGCAAGGATCAACGCGGACTTTTTCATGACCTTCCTCCTTGAATTATGGACTTGATCAGGACGGTATGCCAGGCTCAAAATAGAGGGCAGTCCGTATTGACTAAACTTTACCATATCCCGCAATTGTTGTAAACGGCGCTTGACAGCCGGCGGGCGCGTTTGGTAGATTTACTGTACAAGGCGTTGATGCGGTGAAAATCCGCGGAGCCGAACGGCTGGATCCGCCATTCAAAAGCCCGTTCTTTCCGATAACCGAAACGGGCTAATACCCTGCCCCGAAAGGCTTTGCCCGGTACGGAAAGGGTTATCCTAGAGTCCGGGATGGTTCTTGGATCTTGCGGGAATAGAAAGAAGGACCCGCCGTTACGTGATCCCGCGTTAGCGGATAAAATGCCTCTTACTTTCAGGGCGACGACAACACTGGCGTGAATGTCGTCCACGCAGGTGGGTCCGGAAGTAACGGGGCGTTTTTTTTGGTGTACAATTATACCAATGGGAAAACAAAGGTTTTTCGTGGTGTTAGCGCTTGCCGCCGCGTTGCTGGCAGCATCCTCCCATGCGATGTCCGAAAGATCCCCCCGGGCCGGCCAGGGACATGCGGCATATAACGACTTTTATCTCAATGACCTGGACGGGATCTACACAAGACTGTCGGAGCACAAAGGGAAGGTCATTTTTCTGAACTTTTTTGCCACATGGTGCCCTCCCTGCAGGAATGAAATGCCTTCAATGCAAAAACTGCACGAGATGCTGGACGGACCTGATTTTGTCATGATAGCCGTATCCGTGGACCGCGGCGGCGTTGAAAAGGTCAGGGACTTTATTAAAAAGAACGGATACTCTTTCCGTGTGCTGATCGACAGCGACGGGGCGGCCTCAAAGAAATATTCCGTCTCCAGCATTCCAGCCACTTTCATCATAGACAAGAACGGCAATATCGTGAGCAGGATCATCGGGGAAAGGGATTGGGCCAGCCCTGCCGCGGTATCGAGCCTGAAAAAGCTCATGCAATGACAGCGATCGATGTTTCCGCATCCGCGGCTTTTTTCGCGGGACTGCTGTCCTTCTTTTCGCCCTGCATACTGCCGCTGGTGCCTTCTTATCTGTCGTACATAACTGGGTCCGTCTTCGGTGATAGCGAGGCCATATCCGATATTTCCAGAATCAGAAAAAGGACCGCGGGCCTGTCCATTCTGTTCATCTTTGGTTTTTCGGCAGTTTTCATAGCGATGGGAGCGGCCGCCGGATTTCTCGGAAGCCTTCTGATCGAATACCGGAGACAGATAAGCGTGGCCGGCGGCCTGCTTATAATCGTTTTCGGCCTGAATATGGCGGGAGCCTTAAAGATCCGCGCACTAAATTCATATTTCAGGTTCGGCATGAACAACAATTCTACGGGATATCTAAGGGCAGTGCTCACCGGGATCATATTCGCCGCCGGCTGGACTCCATGCATAGGCCCTATGCTGGGATCCATACTTGTGCTGGCAAGCACTTCGGGCAGTGTGGCTCAAGGAGTATTCCTGCTAAGCCTATATTCTCTTGGAATGGCGGCTCCGTTCCTGATAATTTCTTTATCGGCAAATCACTTCATCGGCCGGCTAAAGAGCATTAACCGCTGGGTCCACGCAATAAACATGTTCTCCGGCGCGGTACTCATCGCTGCTGGCATCCTGCTTGTGACGGGAATGTTCGAAAGGCTGGCATATATTTTCTATTGATCCGCGGCCCTCACTTCAATGCGCGGCCAAGAGCCCCTATCTTTGAGATCCATTCAGCCAGTCTGCTTTTTGATATTTTCTCTACAGAACCGATATGGGTGAATCTAACCGGGGATATGCCGCAAAAACTTAAGATCGCCGTTTTTAATAGCTTATCTCCGACTGAGCCGAAAAACAGCTTGTACGCGAGCACGGGAGAGTTCATTGTAACTATGATCCTTGCGGACTTGCCTCTTAAATGCTTGTCCCATCCCATTCCGCTGTCATGGAACCTGTACGCGAATCCGGGGAGCATCATTCTTTCCAAGAGCCCTTTTAAGAGCGCGGGCATCGCTCCCCACCAGGTCGGATATACGAAAACTATATGGTCTGCCCCCTTTATCTTTTCTTGCACCATGACCAGGTCCGGCTCGAGTTCCTGGATGACCCTGTATCCCTTATGCAGCACCGGATCGAATTTCAGGCCGGATATGTCAATAGAGGTTACTTCGGCGCCGGATGCCATCGCTCCTTCCGCATAGGATCGGGCTAGTGCCGCGCAGAAGCTTTCACTGTCCGGATGTCCCAACACGACCAAGACTTTTTTTCTCATATGGCCTTCTCTCTACATCATTGCAAGCGCGGTCGCGGCATCCATACCTACCATTACGCCCTTTTTGCTGGCGGCCTCGTTGACCTCTTTGACGGTTCCCGCAAAAAGGTCATTAAGGTCTTTGATGGGGCCTGAAGCTGATTTGATAAGAGCCGCGGGAAAGCCGAACTTGTCGAACATCATCACATTAAAGAGCCCGCAGCCGATCATCCCTGAAGAGGTCTTTGCGAACACCATATTTACGGGGCCAAATTCGATGACATGTCCGTCGGCTTTTTTTCCGTTCAGGTCGATCTGTTCCTTATTCATTTAAGCCTCCTATATGGACATTATCTGGGAAAGCTTGTAGTCTTCAAGGTTTATGAGCTTTTCTTCTTTCAGGACCTCAGAGATCGGGACCGAGGATACGGCGCCTTTTTGGATGCCGATCATTCTGTTGAATTTGCCTTTTTTCAGCAGGCGTACCGTTTCGAGCCCGAACCTCTCGGCAAGACCTCTGCTGAAAGCCGACGGGGATCCGCCCCGCTGTACATATCCTATGATCGAAACACGGACCTCTCCTTTTATCTTTCTTGAAAGATACCGGGCTATATCGGCAGAATTCCCGGCGCCTTCGGCCATCACTATTATCCCGCTTGCCTTGCCTCTGGAGATCCCCCCTTTTATCGTTTCAACAAGCCCGGGAAGGCTGTATTTGATCTCGGGAATAAGTATTATTTCGGCCCCTGTAACTATGCCCACTTCAAGCGCCAAAAAGCCGTGTTCGCGGCCCATGACCTCCACTATGAACAGGCGTTCGTGCGAGGTCGCTGTATCCCTTATCTTGTCCACGGCCTCCACCGCGGTATTTACCGCCGTGTCAAACCCTATTGTATAGTCCGTTCCCGGCAGGTCGTTGTCGATCGTGGCCGGTATGACCATGCACGGAATGCCGCTCTCCCGGTAAATAGAGGAGGCTCCGTGCAGGGACCCGTCCCCTCCTATTATTACCAGAGCGTCTATTCTGTGCTCCCTGATATGGTCGTATGCCTTTTTTCTGAAGAGCTTCTGCCTGAACTCTGGACAGCGCACGGTATGAAGTATGGTGCCGCCTTTGTTGATTATTCCGCTCACGCTGCGGACATCCAGGATGTTCATATTGCCTTCTATAAGCCCGGCGTATCCTCGCTTAATGCCTATAGCCTCGATCCCATAGAACCTTGACGCTCTGACCACTGATCTTATGGCCGCGTTCATCCCCGGAGCGTCGCCCCCCGAAGTCAAGACCCCTATTCTTTTGATCTTCATACCAAAGCACCCCCTATGGCCCGGCCCGTTGATTTTGGCGTTTTTGTTGTATATCATTATATCAAAGCCCCCGCGATTTACAGCATGAACAAAACTAATCCGGCCAATTTGAGAATATGTATCTGCCAGATAAACCCCACCGTAGGGGACATTTCAGGCAA
Organism: uncultured bacterium; assembly: GCA_964603025.1. Taxonomy (GTDB): domain Bacteria; phylum Margulisbacteria; class WOR-1; order JAKLHX01; family JAKLHX01; genus CALFCX01. The sequence goes on from CAZRTO010000006.1 coordinate 11,463, forward strand.
CGCGAAAAAGATCCTGTCATACATAAAAAAAGCCAAAAGACGCGGAGCCGACCTGGCCGTCTTTCCCGAGCTCTCTCTCACGGGTTATCCTCCGGAGGATCTCCTGCTAAAACCCCACTTCATAAGAGAGAACCTGCGCGCCCTGAAGAAAATAGCGCAAAGCGTAAGAGGAATATCTGCCGTTATCGGACTTGCGGGAAAAAATGGACAGCAGATATTCAACAGCGCGGCTCTCATCGGCAACGGGAAGGTGATCGCCCGGCATGACAAAGTTTGCCTGCCCAATTACGGGGTGTTCGACGAAAAAAGATATTTTTCCTCCGGAAAGCGTTTTCAAAAACTGCGCCTGAAAGGTTTTAGGGCTGTGATAGCCGTATGCGAAGACCTCTGGGACAGGAACGGGATACAAAAAATGGTCCGGCGCGGCGCGGCAGATCTGATAATATCGGCAAACGCCTCTCCTTTCCACGCCGGGAAATGGCAGGAAAGGGAAAAGCTGGTAAGAGACCTCGCCCGGCGCAAAAAGGCCGCGGTCATTTACGCAAATATAGTGGGCGGACAGGACGAGATAGTCTTTGACGGCATGTCTTTTGCCGCCGACAGCCGGGGAAATATACTGGCAAAAGCATCTCAATTCACGGAGGATATGGTCATTCTTGACATTTCTCCGGACGGCAAAGGAGAGCAACGGCCTCTGCCGGCAGCTCCGGAAAGAACGGCGGAAATATACGGGGCCCTTACGCTGGGGCTAAGGGACTACGCGGAAAAGAACGGCTTCAAGAGGGTCGTGCTTGGCGTGTCTGGCGGGATAGACTCGGCCGTAGTGGCGGCCATAGCCGCGGACAGCCTGGGAAAGGACAACGTGAAGGCCGTTTTTATGCCCTCAAAATACACCTCCCGGCGCAGCCTCGCCGATGCTTCGGCTCTGGCAAAAAATCTCGGGATAGAGCTTTTGCGGATAGATATCGGCAAGCCTTTCGCCGCGTTCCTGTCCGCGCTGGGACCGGTCTTTAAAGGGACCCGGCCTAACATAGCGGAAGAGAACCTGCAGGCAAGGATACGCGGAACGCTCCTGATGGCCCTGTCTAACAAGTTCGGCTATCTTTTGCTTGCCACGGGGAATAAAAGCGAAGTAAGCACCGGTTATTCCACTCTCTACGGCGACATGGCCGGCGGACTTTCGGTGATAAAAGATGTTCCAAAGACCCTGGTGTATGAGCTGGCACGATACCGTAACAAAATATCAAGAGCAGTCCCCGAAAGCACTATAAAAAGAGCGCCCACTGCCGAGCTCAGGCCGCGCCAAAAGGACGAGGACTCTCTGCCTCCGTATCCAGTGCTGGACAGGATAATACGCGAATATATCGAAAAGGACAGGAGCGCTGAGGAGATCATCCGGTCAGGACTGCCGCGCGCAACGGTCCGCAAGGCCGTCAGCATGATGGATTCAAGCGAGTACAAACGCAGGCAGTCCGCGCCCGGCATAAAGATAACCCCAAAAGCTTTCGGCAGGGACCGCAGGATGCCGATAACCAACAAATTCCGGTAGGCGGTTTACAAAAAACCAATACTTGCTATAATACTCCCATTATGAACAAACCTATAATGTGCGTTCCGGAAATGCTCGCGATGGTGTCAGCCCGATTCTCACAGCATCCCGCGTTAAAAATGCGGCAGGAGGACGGCTCTTACAAAACATTCACCTACAAGGGATTTGCCGAGTCCGCGGAAAAGGTCGGCGCGTTCCTGGCGAAGCACGGCGTACGAAAGAATGACAAGATCCTCCTTTTGAGCGAGAACCGGCCTGAGTGGCCGATCGTGTATTTCGGCATAGCCGGTATCGGAGCGGTGATCGTGCCGCTGGACCCCAAGCTGGAACCCGAGGAAATAAAGAACCTCGCCAACAACAGCGATTCGGTGATGCTGTTCTCATCGTCGTCACTAATGGAAAAGGTGGACCCGATAAAAAAGGATCCGGGCAAAATAAGGGAGATCGTCGATATCGACGGGCTGCTGCAGGGGGTCCTCTCCTCGGACGCGCCGCAGGACGATCTGGCAAAAGCCCGCAAAATGGCAAAAGAGACCGCGCCGGAAGACCTGCTGTCGATAATATACACCTCCGGCACCACGGGTAATCCAAAAGGCGTAATGCTGACGCACAAGAACATATTGTTCGACGTGGAAGCGATCGCCCCCATTTTCTGGATGCTCGGCCCCGGCGACAATTTCCTTTCGGTCCTGCCCAACTATCACACATTCGAAACGACGGCTGGGATGTTCTGCGCGCTTTACAAAGGCTGCTGCATAACATACGCCGAGAGCTTAAAATCGCACAACCTGCTGAGGAACATGCAGGAGACCCGGACATCGGTGATGTGCGGCGTTCCCCTGCTCTATAAACTGTTCGCCGAAGGCATAGAGAGGCAGATAGATGAAAAAGGCGTGCCCGCCAAAATATTGTTCGGGATGCTCGCCTTCCTGGCAAAGCTGTTCCGGGCGCTGTTCCGGAAGAATTTCGGCAGACTGTTCTTCGGAATGGTCCACAGAAAGTTCGGCGGCAATATCAGGTTCTTTGTGAGCGGCGGAGCGGCGCTCGATCCGGAACTGATAAAAAAGTTCGACCTTATGGGCTTTACGATCCTGCAGGGATACGGACTTACTGAAACGGCCCCGATACTGACCGCGTGCACTCTCGACAACAATGTGTTCGGGTCCGTGGGAAAAGCGCTGCCGGGTATCGAGATAAAAATAAACGACCCGTCAAAGGACGGCATCGGCGAAATACTGGCCAAAGGCCCCAACGTCATGTCGGGTTACTACAAGAACCCCGAAGCCACCAGAGAGGTGCTGCGCAACGGATGGTTCCACACGGGCGATCTGGGGCGCCTTGACGCGAAAGGGAACCTTTACATAACCGGGCGGTGCAAAGACGTTATCGTGCTTGGTTCCGGGGTCAACGTTTATCCGGACGAGGTCGAGTTCGCTCTCGCAAAAAGCCCTTTCATAGCCGAGATATGCGTTTTCGGCTATCTGATAAAGAGCGGCGTGAGAAGCGGGATGGAAGAAGTGCGCTGCGCCGCCGTGCCCAGTATGGAATATTTCGCCGACTGGGCGATGAAGAACGAGGTCAAGCTGACGGATGGGATAATAAACGAGACCATAGGAAAAGAGATCGACCGGCTCTCGGCCGGGCTGACCAACTACAAAAGGCCCGCCAAATGCTTTGTTTCAACTGACCCGCTCCCAAAAACAACGACAAGAAAAGTCAAAAGGGGCGTGGTAAAAAAGACCTTCTGCGAGCAGGAGTAAAAGGAGGGAAGGATGGAAAACGTCGAGAAAGAGATAGCGGAAATCGTGTCCAGGGTGATCAAAGTCCCCGTTGAAAAAATAGACCCGAACGCGGACCTTTTCAAGGACCTGGGAGTGGATTCTCTGCTGGGCGTGGAGATCTTTGCCTCGCTTGACAAAAAATTCGGGATAGACATACCGGAAAAAAAACTGGAGAAGATACGGACCCTGAACGACATGATCGCCGTGGCCAAAGAAAAAATGAATGCAAAATAGCTCTTCTGAAGACACCTCGGCCTACTGGAGAAAACTCCTCAAGATAGACGAGCCCGCGCCGGAAGGTCTTCTGAAAAAAGCCGACGGCCCGCTGAGGATCGCACGCCCCTATTTCAACGGTTTGATAGAACGGCTCGGGAAAAGGCTGACGGGTCTTTCCTGCACGGGTTCGGAGCGCCTGCCTGTGCCGCCGTTCATCATCGCGTCCAACCATTCGAGCATCCTGGACTTTCCGGCGGTCTTTTTCTGCCTGCCCGGACCAATGCGCAACAAGATGGTCGCTGTTTACAAGTCCGCGTACGACAGGAATCCTTTTACCCGGTTCTTCATCAGGCTTTTCACGAGATCGCTCCCGGTAGACATGGACAAAAAACCCTGGGAGGCGCTATCTGACGCCGCAAAAGTCCTGTCGTCGGGGAACTGCATATACATAGCCCCTGAAGGCACCCGGAGTTCGGGAAGCGCCATGCTTCCGTTCAAGCCCGGGGTCGGAGCGCTGGCGGTTGAAACAGCGACCCCGGTGGTGCCGGCTTTCATAAAAGGCGCGGACAAGGTCCTTCCGAGAGGCGGCATCCTTCCCAAAAAAGGGAAGATAACGGTATGTTTTGGAGAACCTATCGATATGACCCCTTTTATAAAAGAAAAAGCTTCCCGGCCGGCGTACGATGTCTACAAAGAGGCGGCTCAAAAGATACGCCAAGAAGTCCTCAAGCTTGGGAAATGACGCCCGCAGGTTTACAAGACGCGCTTTCCATTATATAATCCTTGAAAAAGATCGGAGGACGAAAAATGAACAGACGGTATTTCTGGGGAGGGTTTGTGGTCCTGATCGGCGCTCTTCTGTTCCTTGAAGCGGCGGGATTGGTGACTGGCAATATATGGAGATATATGTGGGCGGTGATCCTTGTGCTGATAGGCATAGGGATAATGTTCCCGGAAAGATGAACAGGAGGATAGTTCAATGATTCAGGGAATGTCCGACTGGGCAATTCTGATCCTGGCGCTGCTCTGGGCCGTGCCCTGGAAAGCCGTAGCCCTTTGGAAGGCAGCCAGGAACAAGCAGATCGCCTGGTTCATAGCGCTGATACTTATAAATACTCTGGGAGCGCTCGAGATACTATACATAGCCTTCTTCCAAAGGGACCAGAACTAGGATCTTATCTTCTTGACCGCTTTGAACGCCATGAGGGCCAGAACAGGAACAAGGCTTATGGCCGAACCCATGGAAAGAGTGGCCGGAGCGCCGAAGTGCTCAGCCCCGATCCCTGCCAGTATGGATCCCGCGGGCATAAGCCCCATGAAAGAGATCACGTAAAAACTCATTATCCTGCCCCTCAGGCTGTTCGGCACTTCGCTTTGTATGTGGGTATTGACCGAAGCCGCCTGCGAGACAATGCTCCAGCCGAGCACCGAAAGGGCCGCCAGGGAAACATAAAAGACCTTGGACACCGCAAAGACGAACAGTGAGCCCGCTATCAGGAACGTGCTGGCGATTATCAGTCTTTTCAGGTCTATCCTGCCGCTGAACTGGGCGAGCATGAAGGCCCCCGTCAAAGCGCCGAGCCCTGAAAAGGCCATCAGAGTGCCCAGCCCCTGCGCCCCGGCATCAAAAATATCCCGCGCGTATACCGGCATCATGACGGCATAAGGCATCACGAATACCGAGGTGAAAGCGACAAGCAAAAGGGAAAAAAGCACGCGTTTGTTCATAAAGACATAGGCCGCTCCTTCGGAAAACGCCTTTGCGACCGGGACGGTCAGTTTCTCCTGCGGGCTGAAATCCCCCTTCAGCATGAGCAGCGCCAGGATGACCCCGAGGAATGTCGCGGCATTGATAAAATAACATGCCTCTATGCCTGCAAACCCGATAATATAGCCGGCAACGGCAGGCCCGATCATCCTTGCCGTATTAAAAGCCAGGGAGTTGAGGGCAATGGCATTGCCAAGATATCTGGGGCCCACGAGCTCCACGACGAACGACTGGCGGGTTGGGGAATCAACGGCATTGGCTATGCCGATCAGCAGAACTATGACCGAAAGATTGACAAAATTTATGCCGTCAGTAAAGACCAAAAGCCCTATCAGAAAGGACAGTACGGTAAATACTATCTGCGTGATTATCAGAAGGTTCTTTTTGCTGAAGTGATCGGCTATTATCCCTCCGATCGGAGTGAATATTACTATTGGGAGCCCCGATATGGTATTGATCAGCCCGAGAAGGAATTTTGATCCCGTCATGTTATACACAAGCCAGCCCTGGGCCGTCATCTGCATCCAGAGCCCTATCAGGGACACGCTCTCATTGAACCAGAAGTTCCTGTAGTTGGGCTGGCTTAATGCTGCGAAAGCTTTGGGCAGCCTGTGCCAGATGTCCAAGCGCTCTTGAGGGGGGGTCATGCTCCAATATTACTACCCCCCGCGCACTAATTCAATTAAAAGCTGAGGAACCTGGGCTGTGACTGGGCGGACGGGCGCGGCTGCACGGGCAAAACCTGGCGATAGGCCTGCTGTTTGGGCGGCATGACCGCCGCAGCCACTATTGGGGCGATCTTTTTTCTGAATTCCAGCGCCGTTTTCTTATCGGCCAGATATATCAGGTCGTTATCCCTGACGTAATCCTTCACTTTTATCCCCACGCCGTCCCCTTTTTTCGCTTTTTGTACGTTTTGGTGCTCTATCTGTATTGAGTCTACAGCCTGCACAAAATCCGTGGTATGCCCTTTTATGCGAACAACATCCCCCAATTTGACCGGCGCCTTGAGCGTTGCGGTGATCACCTGGATCTTCTCAAAGATATGGTCCACTTTGCCGATAAGTTTTTCTTTTGAGGCTTTTTTGACCGTTTTTTTTGCTCTCTTGGCCGACTTACCGGGCTTTGAGATTTTTTTTGCCTTTGCCATGACTTTTCTCCTCCCGCCGCGAAGTTTTCAAAGATTATACCACAGGGCTCGCCGGTCTTGATATACTTTGGTTATGGCAACCATAATACTCATGCGCCACGGCGAGACCGAAGCCAATATAGCCCAGATATATCAGGGCCAGGGGAACAGTGTTCTTTCGAAGAACGGCAGGCATCAGGCGGCGGCAGCGGCCAAGTTCCTGAAAGACATGAAAATAGACGCCATATACTGCTCCGATCTCACCCGTTCGCATGATACGGCCAAAGCCGTCGCCGGACACCACAAGAAATTAAAGCCAAAACCTCTGAAGGCTTTAAGAGAAAGATACTACGGCTGTTGGGAAGGGCTCCGGTTCAACGATATAGAAAAGAAACACGGCCCCCTTTACAAAAGATGGCACAAAGCCCCGGACAAGGCGAACATCCCTGGAGCAGAGACCTTAAAACAGCTGCAAAAAAGGGCCGTCAGCGCGGTAAAAGGGCTGATGAAAAAACACCGCGGACAGACCGTCCTGATAGTAGGGCACGGCGGGATAAACAGGACGATATTGTTCCATTTTCTCGGGATGCCGCTGAAAAATTTCTGGAAGATCAAGCAGGACAACTGCTGTATAAATATCATAGAGCCCGGTTCAAAAGGGCACAAAGTGACGCTGTTGAACAGTTCCTGCTTCCTCGGAGAGCTCCGGCTGAAAAAAAAGGACGTTCTGGCCTGATCATAGAACTCCGCCCGCAGGGCCCGGAGATTTCTGCTAAAATTATCGTGTGCCCCGCAAAAAACCGAAAGGAGCTTCCTGATGTTTGAAGAGATCTCGAAAAAATACTGTAAAAAGGCCTCCAAAGCTTCCGGCATGACCATAGAACAGGTCATCGGCAGAGAGGTCATGGACTCCCGCGGGAATCCAACCGTGGAGGTGGATGTAATAACAAAGAACGGCACCCTTGGAAGGGCCATCGTCCCTTCAGGGGCTTCGACAGGAACAAATGAAGCCCTTGAGATGAGGGACGGCGATAAATCCCGCTATCTGGGAAAGGGCGTGCTCAAAGCCGTCGCGAACGTGAACAACGCTATAGCCCCAGCGCTCAAAGGCAAACCGGTGACAAGCCAGTTCGATATAGACGAAACCATGCTGAAACTTGACGGCACCGAGAACAAAAGCAGGCTGGGAGCCAACGCGATGCTCGCAGTATCTCTTGCCGCCGCCCATGCGGCAGCCAACGGCCTCGGGATCTCGCTTTTCAGGTATATCGGCGGCAAAAAAGCCGTTACCCTGCCGGTGCCGATGATGAACGTTCTCAACGGCGGGGCGCACGCGGGATGGAACACGGAATTCCAGGAATATATGATAACCCCGACCGGAGCACCAAGCTTTAAGGAGGCACTTAGGTGGTGCGCCGAGGTCTATCACACCCTAAAAGGCCTGGTAAAAGCAAAAGGATCTCCAACCACCGTAGGTGATGAAGGGGGATTTGCTCCGGCCCTGGGCAGCAACGAAGGGGCTCTCCAGCTGATCGTTGAGGCCATAGAAAAAGCGGGATACAAGCCCGGCGAACAGATCAACATATGTCTTGATCCGGCATCTTCTGAATTTTTCAAGGACGGGAAATACGAACTAAAAAGCGAAGGCAAGTCACTTTCTCCTTCGGAGATGGTGGACCTTTACGCAGTACTTGTATCGAAGTATCCCATAATTTCAATTGAGGACGGCGTTGCCGAGAACGACTGGGAAGGCTGGAAGCTGATGACCCAAAAGCTCGGGAAAAAGATCCAGCTGGTGGGCGATGACCTTTTTGTGACCAACATCAAGCTCCTTTCAAAGGGCATAGAAGAAGGCGTGGCAAACTCAATACTTATAAAACTCAACCAGATAGGCACCCTCAGCGAGACCCTGCTCGCGATGGAAATGGCAAGAAAAGCCAGGTACACTTCGGTAGTATCACACCGGAGCGGAGAATCCGAGGACACGACAATAGCAGACCTGGTCGTTGCCACGAATTCGGGCATGATAAAGACCGGCGCCCCCGCCCGCACGGACAGGGTATGCAAATACAACCAGCTTCTCAGGATAGAAGAAGCACTGGGCTGCGAGGCTGCGTATAAGGGGATATCGGCCTACGCCAACAAAAAATAGGCTTGAAAAAGGGATTTTTCGGGGTAAAATATATTACGGGAGGGCAAATTTGATGACACACAAAATAAACGACACCTGCATAGCCTGCGGGACCTGTGAAGGAGAATGCCCGGTAAGCGCGATAAGCTCCGGGGACCCGATATACACCATAGATCCGGAGAAATGCACGGATTGCGGAAATTGCGTGCAGGCCTGTCCGGTAAACGCCATCGAAAAGGTCTAACCAGCCATTTGGCAATAAAAGTTTATTCGACCCCTACCTGCCCTTTTTGCCGTCAGGCAAAAGGGTTCCTTGCGGAGTTAGGCATCGATTTTGAGGATATTGACGTATCCACCGACAGGGATGCCGCCAAAGACTTCATCGCAAAGACGGGACAAACCGGTGTTCCGGTGCTTGATATAAGCGGAAAGCTGATCTTCGGCTTCGATAAAGAGAAGATAAGATCCGCTCTGGATATCAAATAGTTCCGGAGAAAGGCGGGAACAATGGACCTCACCAAAAATGCCGAGCATATTTTGAGAAAGAGGTACTTGCTGAAGGACCGGACGGGAAAGACCCTGGAAACACCGCAGAACATGCTCCGCAGGGTCGCCAAAGCTGCTTCTGCGGGTGACAAAAAAGATGAAGCCTCCTTCCTCAAGCTGATGTCCGAAGGCCTTTTCCTCCCCAACTCCCCCGCTTTGATGAATGCCGATACCGAGATCGGACAGCTCTCTGCCTGTTTTGTTCTGCCCGTGAATGATTCGCTCAAGGATATTTTTGAAACCCTGAAGAACATGGCCCTGATACACCAGAGCGGGGGCGGCACCGGCTTTAATTTTGGCGGCCTGAGGCCCAAAGCATCGGCCGTCAAAACCACGCACGGGGTTTCTTCCGGGCCGGTCTCCTTTATGAGAATATTCGATGAAGCGACCCGGATAGTAAGGCAGGGAGGCCGCAGAAGGGGCGCGAACATGGGCATACTCCCCGTGGACCACCCGGACATCATGGAATTCATAGAGGCAAAAACTTCGTCCGACAGCTTCAACAACTTCAATCTTTCCGTGGCGGTCACGGACCAGTTCATGGAGGCGGCAAAAAAGGGACTGAAATATAATATAAGGAACCCCTTCACAGGAAAAGTTTCCGGAAAAATGAGCGCTGCCGAAGTATTCTCCCGTCTGTGCAAATGCGCGCTGGAGTGCGGGGACCCCGGAATTATCTTCATCGACAGGATCAACAGGGACAACCCGACCCCAAAATTGGGCAGGATAGAGGCCACGAATCCGTGCGGAGAACAGCCGCTTTTGCCGTACGAGTCATGTGATCTGGGCTCTGTTAATCTTTCAAAATTCGTAAAAGCCGGTGCCGTCGATTTTGCGGGATTAAAGGAAACAATACGGTCTGCCGTGCGTTTCCTCGACAACCTGATCGACATCAACAAATATCCGCTGCCGGAGATCGAGGCCGCCGCAAAGGCCAACCGGAAGATCGGCCTCGGCGTCATGGGCTTTGCCGATATGCTGATCAAGCTTGGTATCCCGTACAACAGCACCAAAGCCGTCCAGACCGCGGAAAAAATCGCGAAATTCCTGCACGATGAATCACACAAGGCCTCGCAGGAGCTTGGAAAAGAACGTGGATCCTTCCCTAACTTCAAGGGTAGTATCTACAAAAGCAAGACCAAGCACATGAGGAACGCGTCTGTAACAACGATCGCTCCCACCGGGACTATCAGCATTATCGCGGGCTGCTCTTCCGGGATAGAGCCCTTATTTGCCGTCGCATACGTGCGCAAGACCGAAGAAGGCGAGGAATTCACCGAATGCAGCGGGGCATTCGAGGAGTATGCGAAAAAAACAAGGATATGGAGCCCTGAGCTTTGCAAGGACATCCTCAACGAAGGAGGCATAGCCGCTATCCACAAGATCCCCGAAGAAGCAAAAAAACTGTTCGTCACCGCCCACGAGATCTCCTGGCAGTGGCATGTTCAGATAGCCGCGGCGTTCCAAAAATATACGGATGCCGGAGTGTCCAAGACGGTCAACCTTCCGCAGTCGGCCACTGTCGAAGATATCAAGGACGTTTTCCTGGCGGCGCACAAACTAAAATGCAAAGGCATTACGGTCTTTAGGGCCGGCTGCAAAAAGGAATCAGCGCTGTCGGTAAAGCCCGAGGACACCGGCCGCATCGCCGTTGAGAGCGAATTCGCGGGCGGCTGCCCTGTCAGCTACTGCGTGGATTAGGCTCCTGCCGCCGGCTGTAAAAAATCCGGCTTCATCCCTTGACATCCCACACATATGGTGTGATATACTTCAATTCCCCGCTACATAAAGGGGTTATAAAGGTCGGCATAAGTAAAGGAATCCAGCAAATATGAAGTGTCCGGGCTGCGGAAAAGACGACGACAAAGTCATAGAATCACGCGCTATCGACGAGGGCTCAGCCATCAGAAGAAGAAGGGAATGCATTCTCTGCGGTTCGAGGTTCACCTCATACGAGCGGGTCGAAGAAAAGCCGCTTATGGTGCTTAAAAAGGACGGAAGCCGCCAGGGATACGACAGAAAAAAACTCCTAACCGGGATAAGAAAAGCCTGCGAGAAGCGCCCTGTGAGCGTTGAGGCCATAGAGCAGATCGCCGACGATGTGGAAAGATATCTCTACGCCGAATACGGGCGCGAAGTGTCCACAGGGATAATCGGCGAAATAATAATGGAAAAATTGCACGCCCTGGACCAGGTCGCGTATGTAAGGTTCGCGTCCGTTTACAGACAGTTTGAGAGCGTTTCTGATTTTGTGAAAGAGATCAGAAGCTTATCTTAAAAATGGAGTGAAAAATGGTAGAATTATGTTTTGTCGGGGTTTGTTCTTAGGGGTTTGATAATGGCGTGATCCAATAACGCCAGTCTCCAACTTCTACAGCCAAACTTTTCACAAAACTTGTTCGGCCGGTTACTCCAAATACTTTTGAAAGGGGTCTGCCATGCAGAAAGACGAACTGCTCCTGACCGAGAACGCCCTGAAAGTGCTCGAAAAAAGGTATCTTAAAAGGGACGAGAAAGGCGGCGTCATAGAAAAACCGCTTGACCTGTTCAGGAGGGTGGCGCAGAACATCGCCTCCGCGGAAGTGAAGTTCACTTCCACGATCGAGGCAAAACAGTGCGAGGAAGAATTCTTCAAAATGATGTCCTCTCTGGACTTTTTGCCCAACTCCCCCACCCTGATGAACGCGGGGCGCGACCTTCAGCAGCTTTCTGCATGTTTTGTCCTTCCAGTGGACGACTCTCTTGAGAGCATTTTCGAGACCGTCAAAGAAACCGCGATAATCCACAAGAGCGGTGGAGGCACGGGATTCTCTTTCTCGCATTTAAGGCCCAAGGACGACATTGTTCTGACGACAAAAGGCGTTTCATCCGGCCCCGTATCTTTCATGACGGTGTTCGATGCCGCGACCGAAGCGGTAAAACAGGGCGGGACGCGCCGCGGCGCCAATATGGGGATCCTCAGGGTGGACCATCCCGACATCCTTGACTTTATCACCTGCAAAAGGGACAACAGCAAGATAAACAACTTCAACATCTCGGTCGCCGTGACCGACGAGTTCATGGAAGCGGTCGATGACGGCAGGATGTACGACCTGGTCAACCCCAGAACAAAAGAAAAGGTGCGCCAGTACAACGCAAAAGAGATATTCGACCTTATGTGCGACATGGCCTGGAAGAACGGGGATCCCGGCATCGTGTTCATCGACAGGATCAACGCCTTCAACCCGACCCCGCTTGTCGGGGATATCGAGGCTACCAACCCGTGCGGAGAACAGCCTCTTCTGCCGTACGAGTCCTGCAACCTCGGCTCCATAAACCTTGCGAAGATGGTCAAGCTCACCACCAACGGCCAGTTCGAGATGAACTGGGAAAAGCTCCGCAGGACAGTGCATCTCGCCGTCAGGTTCCTGGACGACGTGATCGAGATGAACAAGTATCCGCTCAAAAAGATCGAGGAAACCACCAAGTCCAACCGCAAGATCGGCCTCGGCGTCATGGGCTTTGCCGATATGCTGATCCGGCTGAACATCCCCTATAACACCAAGAAGGCCATCGCGCTGGCTGAAAAAGTGATGAAGTTCCTGCAAGACGAAAGCAAAAAAGCGTCGGAAAAACTGGCAATAGAGCGCGGAGAGTTTTCTAATTTTAAGGGCAGCATCTACGACATCCCCAACGGCCCGAGATACAGGAACGCGACAACCACCACGCTCGCGCCGACAGGCACGATCAGCATCATCGCCAGCTGCTCTTCCGGTATCGAGCCGCTTTTCGCCATCTCATACATCAGGCGCGTCATGGACAATACGGAGCTTGTCGAAGTGCATCCGATATTCAAAAGAGTGGCAAAAGAAAGGGGCTTCTACAGCGAGGAGCTGATGAGAAAGATCGCGGAGCACGGGACCCTGCACGATATCGACGAAGTCCCCGAAGACGTCAAAAGAGTCTTTGTGACGGCCCACGATATCAGCGCCGAGTGGCATATAAGGATGCAGGCCGCTTTCCAGAAGCATACCGATAACGCCGTTTCAAAGACCATAAATTTTGCCAACACGGCCTCCGTGGAGGACATAAAGGCCTCTTACATGCTCTCGTACAGGGAAGGCTGCAAAGGCATAACCATCTACCGCGACAAGAGCCGCGAGACCCAGGTGCTCAACATAGAGAGCAAGAACAAACAGGAAAAGAAACACCACGGCATAGTTCCCAGGGAAAGGCCGTCGGAAACGCTCGGCAGGACGCTGCGGATGAACACCGGCTGCGGCAACCTGTACGTCACGATAAATGAGGACAAAATAGGCGTCTGCGAAGTTTTCGCAAAGATGGGAAAATCCGGCGGTTGCGCTTCATCCCAGTCGGAAGCCATAAGCCGCCTTATATCTCTCTGTCTGCGCTGCGGCATCGACAAAGAAGCTATCCTCAAACAGGTAAAAGGCATCAGGTGCCCGTCCCCTATCTGGGTGAACGGCGGCATGGTGCTTTCGTGCCCGGATGCCATAGCAAAAACCATTGAACGCTATATTGAAAGCTCCAACGGGAACGGCAATAACGGCAACGGCAGCGGCCACGTGGAAGACGAGATCGCGCTGGTTGATCCCGTCGTCGCAAAGGCCGTGGAAGCGGCCGCAGCACCTGCGGCTGTCGCCGTGATGGAAGAGCGCGAGATACGCACCGACATGTGCCCGCAGTGCCCCGATTGCGGCAGTATGGTAGATTACTCCGAAGGCTGCATAGTCTGCAAGTCCTGCGGATATTCGAAGTGCTGGTAAACCCTCATCCCTGCACCCTTCTCCCTTAACAGGGAGAAGGGAAAGGCGGATCAATGGCAAATAATTCGTCCAACAAAGTGCTGGCCTTCATCGGCGACGGGGAGGGCAAAACCTCTGCCGCCATAGGACACGCTGTACGCGCCGCGGGCCACGGAAAAAAAGTAGCGGTCGTGCAATTCTTAAAAGGCCAGGAACGCTGCGGCGAATACAAGTTTTTATGTAAGGGCGGGTTTCAAACCCGTCCACTAATAGACATCCATCTTGTGGGCGACCCGTCGTTCTTTCTTGACCCGTCCAAAAAAGAACCGCATGTAAAAAAAGCGGCCGAAGGTCTGGCGCTTGCCAAGAAGCTGATCACATCTGATAAATATTTCCTGGTCGTCCTGGACGAGATCTTCGATGCCGCGGCGGCAGGATTGATATCCAATAACGACATTGAAGATCTGATAGATATTGTACGGGCCCCGATCAAATCGGGGCCCCTCCCCAATCTCATCCTCACCGGCCGTATCCTGCCGCCGGAACTATCGCGTAAAATAGACCTTGTCACACAAATGAAAAAGATAAAACATTATTACGATCTGGGTGATAAAGGGATAGAGGGGTTGGATTGGTAGAATACCCCTCCAAATATCTTCTCCGCATTCCTTGAATATGTTATGTTGATGCCCTTAAGATAATTGATAAACCCGTCTTTTCTTGGATCTTTCGCGAGCCACTCCACTAATTTTGCTTCGTCGACCTCAACATGGAATTGAAAACCGTAAGCGTTGCTTATTCTGAAAGCCTGATTTCTAACCTTGTCGCCAGCGGCCAGCAGAATTCCGTCTTTGGGGATATCAAAAGTGTCGCCGTGCCACTGGAATACATCAAGAGTATCCGTATCCAGGCCGGAAAATATTTTGTCCTTTTTGCCCTCTTGCGTCAGCTTTATCTTGTACCAGCCTGTCTCCTCTTCTGCCGCTTTGTAGACTTTCGCGCCGGCGGCTTTTGCCAGAAGCTGCGCGCCAAGGCACACTCCAAAGAACGGGATCCCCTTTTTGAGGGCCTCTTTTATAAAAACATCCTCTTTTTTCAGAAAAGGATACTTTTCTTCTTCATAAACGTTCATCGGCCCGCCCAGGCATACGACAGAAGAGATATCGGACAGGTCGGTTGGAAGTTCTTCCCCGCGCCAAAGCTCAACGGTCTCGGTCTCGATCTTATTTTTCTTGAGATATTCCCCTATCGTTACGGGGCCTTCGTTGTCTATATGTTTTATGATAAGCGCTTTCTTCATGGCTGATCCCTCAGAAATTATTTATCGCCTCTCACACCAGCATATTGCGTTGTTCTGCGTCAGGGGGCGCTTGCGCCCCCTGACAATACCAGACAGGATTATTCTGTTTCCTTGCAGTATCCTGAAAGACATTTTTCCAAACACCTGCAATCCTGCTTCAAACAATCTCCGCACTCACAGGTCTTTGCGGCACATTCCTGGGTGGGCACCTGTCGATGAGCGCAAGACGAGGCCGCCGAAATACCAGAAAATGCCGTAACCAGTAAGATCGCGGCAAACATTACTATCGATCTCTTCATAAGTTTTCTCCTAAACATTTTTCGTTTTGGGCGTGATCTATTTCGGTGGAGCGTTGGGGGGATAAAGCTGCCTGACTATCACAGAATCCCGGGGACTGCTCTGTTTTTCCTGAACCCCGGATTTTACGCAAAGCGATTGTTCCGGACATCTCGCAATTTCATATGTGCTTTGTTTCTCTGGGGCTATCCTTTTTGCGAGAGGTGTTGCCCCCTCGCTTCTTACGCCGCCCGATATCCGACAGATATTTTCTGGTTGACAGCAACAGCTGTATTCCGTAACAAAGGGACAGCTGTCTGCGGGACCACAAACAGCCGCCTGAACCGCGTGACCCTGCAGGATCACAAATAACGATACCGCAATGATCGCAAATGTCCTCATGTCTTTTCACTTGTCCCGGATAGAACATTTTCCAGCGCCACGTTTGCCATCATTGCCGCGCATGCAATAACACGCGGAGCAAGCGGCGGCAGGCCGTTGGCGATATCGGATTCTTCATCCCCGACGATATAGATGTTGTCTTTTATCTTGTGCACCGCTATCGGCTTTTCGTTTGAGACACCGGCCATGCCGCTTCCCATGATAAGAAGTTTTCCGGAATTCCCGAACGTCTCTAGAAAAAGTTTTTTTGACTCCGCACTGTCAAACGCCTCAAATATGATATCGCGGTCGGCAAACTGCGCCCGCATATTGCTCCCGTCCAGAAAAAATTTTTTCGCCGAGATGTAAATATCCGGGTTTATCCTGATCAGCCTCGCGGCCGTGGCTTCTGTTTTTGGCAAGCCTATTTCATCGAGAAAATAATTCTGACGGTTGAGATTGCTTGCCTCGACGGTGTCATTGTCTATCAGCTCAAGATCCTTGAATCCCGAGCGCACGAGCGCGTTGGCAATATTAGAGCCTAAGCCCCCGCAGCCGGCGATGCCTATCTTTGCCCTTCCGATCTTCAAAAGCTGTTCTTCGGAAAAATACTTTCTAAGGCTCTTCTCGAACTCGTTCAAGGCTACCCTCCTCCGACGAACGTTATTATCTCAACCTTGTCGCCGTCTTTGAGCCCGGAGCCCTGCCATTCATCCTGCCGCAGGATCTTTCCGTTCAGCTCCGCCGCGGAGCCTTCTTTTTTTATCCCGAGCCGATCAATGAGCTCTGCCAGCGAGCTCACGTCTTCGTATTCTTTTGCCTCGCCGTTCACAAGCAGCTTCATCGGCTTTCTCTCCTTGACACAAAAAATATGCCTGTGTCGGCCAGAAGATTGGGAAAAACCGATATCCTTCTTTTGCCGGACAAATATATCTCTTTATCTATAGCAAATCCGTGCTCGCCGCAAAACGCTTTAAAATCCTTGACGGACAAAGACCTTATGTTGGGGGTCTCGTCCCACTTGTAAGGAAGCGACCTTGTCACCGGCGCCCTGCCCAGAAAAAAAAGCTGGAACCTTGCTTTGTAATGGGCAAAATTAGGGACCCCGACTATGGCCGTCCTTCCAACCCTTAATGCTTCCGACAAGACCGACGAGATGTTTTTTACCTGCTGGATTGTCTGATTTAGTATCACATAATCAAAAGTGGAGTCCGAAAACTCCGAAAGCCCGGTATCTATATCTCCGTGAAAGACGCTCAGGCCTTTTTCCACGCATCTGCGGACCTCTTTGTCGTCTATCTCTATGCCGGTGACCTTGAGCGCTTTTTCCTCGGAGAGCACCTGCATAAGGTCTCCCGACCCGCAGCCCAGGTCCAGCGCGGAGGCTTTTGCCTCAACGTTCTCGAGTATCGCCCTGTGGTCCGGGCGGATCTTTGACCAATCCCTCATTTTTCAGATATCCTTCCGCACTTTTTCCAAAAAGTGCTTTATGAGGTGCGACTGTTCCTTTGTCTCTAGCAGGAACGCGTCGTGCCCGTATTTTGAATCCAGCTCGCAGTAAGTGGCGTCCACACCAGCTTTTTTGCAGGCCTTTACGATCTCTTTCGAATGGCCGGACGGATACAGCCAGTCCGAGTTGAAAGAGATCACCAGCGCCTTGTATTTATGTCCTTTGAGCGCGTTCTCGAGCGGCTTGCCGCCCGAGGCGTCAAAACGGTCCATGGCTTTTGTCAGGTACAAATAGGAATTTGCGTCAAACCTCTTTACAAAGCTGTCTCCCTTGTACCGCAGATAGTGCTCCACTTCAAAATCGGCAGTGAATTTGAATTTATCACCGGCTTGTTTTGTCTGCCTGCCGAATTTTTCCTCCATGGACTGCTCGCTCATATAGGTTATATGTCCTATCATCCTGGCCAGGGCAAGCCCTTTCGCGGGAATGCTTTTGCCGTAATAGTCCCCCTCCATCCAGTCGGGGTCGGCCATTATCGCCTGTCTGCCCACTTCGTGAAAAGCGATCTGCTGTGGGCTGTGCTTGTGAGACGCGGCTATAACGATGGCGCTGTTTATACTATCGGGATGATCTGCCATCCAGGCCAGCGCCTGCATGCCCCCCATAGAACCTCCGGCAACCGATAGGAGCCGTTTTATCCCCAGGTTGTCCACAAGGCGTTTTTGGACCCTTACCATATCATTGATGGTTATTGATGGAAGGTCCAGTCCGTACGGCCTGCCTGTTGATGGGTTTTGCGACAACGGGCCGGTGGTGCCCGCGCAACCTCCCAGCACATTGGAGCAAATAATAAAATATTTGTCGGTATCGAATGCTTTTTTAGCTCCTATCATCGAGTCCCACCAGCCCGGCTTGTCTTCCTCTTTTTTATGCCCGGCGGCATAGGCGCTGCCTGAAAAAGCATGCAGAATGAGTATGGCGTTCAACCTGTCCTCGTTCAGTGTGCCGTATGTCTCGTAAACAACCTCGACCGGACCGAGGCTATCCCCGCTTTCCAGCTTAAGAGGGTTGTCCCCAGTCCATAAAACCGCCTTTTTTGCCTCTGTTCTCACTGCTGCTCCTCAAAAAGCCACGTGGACAGGTATCTTTCGCCGGTATCGGGAAGCAGGACAACGATCTTTTTGCCCTTGGCCTCCTGTCTTTTCGCGACCTCGATCGCCGCCCACAAAGCCGCTCCGCTTGAAATACCGACCAGCAGGCCTTCTTTTTTGGCCGCGAGCCGCGCAACCGCCCCGGCATCTTCGTTGGTAACTTGAATTATTTCATCAATGACCTTTTTGTCAAGTACTCCCGGCACGAACCCGGCCCCGATACCCTGTATCTTGTGCGGCCCAGGATCGCCTCCGGACAAAACAGGGGAATCCTTTGGCTCGACGGCTATCGCTTTAATTTTGCGGTTCTTTGCCTTAAGCACCTCTCCCACCCCGGTGATCGTGCCGCCGGTCCCCACCCCGGAGATGAAGTAATCTATTCTGCCTCCGGTATCCGATAATATTTCTTTTGCGGTCGTTTCCCTGTGTATCTGCGGATTGGCCGGGTTGTTGAACTGCTGCGGCATATAGCTGCCGGGATTGTTCCGCTGTATCTCCTCGGCCTTTTCAACCGCGCCTTTCATGCCCTTGGGCCCTTCTGTTAGAACTATCTCCGCGCCGAATATCTTCAAAAGCTTCCTGCGCTCGATGCTCATCGTTTCCGGCATTGTAAGAATGAGCCTGTAGCCGCGAGCCGCCGCGACGAATGCCAGAGCTATTCCTGTGTTCCCGCTGGTCGGCTCAACGATCAGCCCTCCTTTTTTGAGCAGGCCTTTTTTCTCCGCGTCGTTTATCATCGCAGCCCCGATCCTGTCCTTCACGCTGGACAGCGGGTTGAACGATTCGAGCTTCGCGATGATCTCCCCCTGCAGACCGTCGGAGATGTTCTTAAGCCTTACCAAAGGCGTTCTGCCTATCGTTTCCGTCACGTCATTATATATTTTCCCCATGGAAGCACCTCTTTCCGATCAGGCTTTTTCAAGCGCCTGATCTATGTCCTCGATTATGTCCCCGATATTCTCTATCCCGACCGAAAGCCTTATAAAATCCGGGGTGACTCCGGTCGCAAGCTGTTCCTGGGCGGACAGCTGCTGGTGAGTGGTCGTTGCCGGATGTATCGCCAGCGTTTTCGCGTCACCGACATTCGCGAGATGCGACACCAGTTCCAGCGAGTCTATGAACTTTTTCCCGGCCTGCGCGCCGCCCTTGATCCCGAATCCCAGTATCGCGCCCGCGCCGTCCTTTAAGTATTTTCTACAGCGTTCTTTTTCCGGACTTGATTTGAGCCCGGGATAATTGACCCATGACACCTTGGGATGTTTTTCCAGGTGCTCCGCGACCGCGAGCGCGTTGCTGCTGTGGCGCGGCATTCTCAAATGTATCGTCTCAAGTCCCTGCAGGAACAGGAATGAGTTGAAAGGCGAAAGCGCAGGGCCTAGGTCCCGCAAAAGGGCCACACGGGCCTTGATAATATAAGCGATATTGCCCATCGGCTTGAGGGCTTCCACAAAGTCCAGCCCGTGATAGCTCGGGTCGGGTCCGGATATGAGGGGGAACTTGCCGTTCGTCCAGTCGAATTTTCCGGAGTCAACAATAAGCCCTCCGAGCGACGTCCCGTGCCCCCCGATGAACTTTGTGGCTGAATACACGACGATATCCGCCCCGAAATCTATCGGCCTCAGTATATACGGAGAAACGGTATTGTCTATGACCAAAGGAATGCCGTTATCATGGGCGATCTTTGATAACCCCTCTATATCCGCGATATCAAGCTTGGGATTCCCGATGGATTCGGCATATATCGCCTTGGTCGCCGGCGTTATGGCCTTTTTAAAGCCTTCCAGATCGTTCGACTTTACGAACTTCACCTTGATCCCCAGGCGCGGAAAAGTATAGTGGAAAAGGTTATAGGTGCCGCCGTAAAGATTGTCCGCCGAAACGATCTCATCCCCGGCCTGCGCGATATTGAGCAGGGCCAGAGTTATCGCCGACTGTCCGCTTGCCACGGCAAGACCGGCCGCGCCGCCGTCAAGCAGAGCTATCCTTTTTTCCAGGACGTCGGTGGTCGGGTTCATCAGGCGTGTATAGATATTCCCGAACTCTTTCAACGCAAATAGCCCGGCCGCATGATCGCTGTCTTTGAACTGATACGATGTGGTCTGATATATCGGCACGGCACGGGCTCCGGTCACAGGGTCCGGCTCCTGTCCTCCGTGCAATGCTATCGTTTCAGGCTTCAGGCTCTTATTCTTTGACATTTTATTTCTCCTTTTTATATGCTGTAAACCAGTCCCGCAGCTGTGCTTTTTTGTTTTTCCGCCAGGCTCTGCAAAGAGACGGAACACATCATATCCTTTATTCCTTTGGACATGCTGGTCCAGAGCTGTCTTGAAGCGCAATCCCCCGAGCTGGAGCATTTTTCCGGAGCCTCCACGCAGTCAACAAGGCATATGCTCCCCTCCAGTGATGAGAGAATATCATATAAGTTGATGTCTCCCGCCTCTCTTGCCAGAAGGTATCCTCCTCTGGAGCCTCGCTTTGATCTGAGCAGTCCGGCATTTCGCAAAAGAGTGACGATATTTCCCAGATATTTCTCGGATATTCCCTGCCTTTTGGCTATATCCTTGAGCAGGACCGGCCCGGAATCCTGATTGGCGGCTATATCCACGATAAGCCTTGTTCCATACCGTCCTTTTGTAGACAATCGCATATTCTCCACCTTTTCTATCGGTTTAGTAGTATTTAATCATATTGCCGCTCACTTGTCAACAGGGGCTGTGGATTGACAAAGGCCCGCGCAAAGGAGCATAATATGCTGTTGAAATGAAGGCCCTTGTCGTCTACTATTCCTTTGAAGGCAATACGCGCTTTATAGCCGAGGCGATCGCGCAGGAAATACAAGCGGACATCTTGGAATTAAAGGTCAAAAACGACATCAAGACCAAAGGATTCATGAAATTTTTCTGGGGAGGCAAGCAGGTCTTGCAAAAACAGACCCCGGAGCTCCTCCCCCTTGCCAAGGACC
The DNA here is from genome assembly GCA_964603025.1 of uncultured bacterium. Taxonomy (GTDB): domain Bacteria; phylum Margulisbacteria; class WOR-1; order JAKLHX01; family JAKLHX01; genus CALFCX01. The sequence goes on from CAZRTO010000006.1 coordinate 32,851, forward strand.
CGTCAGAATACAAATTAATATTCATCGGGACTCCGGTATGGGCTTTTACTTTTGCTCCGGCGCTGCGCACGTTCTTCAAGGATATAAAACTGAAAGATAAAAAGATAGCGCTGTTTTGTATTCACGAAGGCAGCCCGTCAAAAACCTTTGA